>NZ_RHOW01000016.1 GCF_003946215.1 Lapidilactobacillus mulanensis | reverse complement strand
ATGCCGTTCAAGAATGTGCATAAACACTTTAATTATTTGATTGTCCTCTTGACAGGAGCCGAGCCGGTCATAACTTTTTTGATTTTATTTGAAGTAAGCAGTCAGGCCATTGACAATAGCGCTGGCAACTTCTGTTTGATAAGTGGTTGATTGAATGTAACTGAAATCATTTTTGTTATTAATGAAGCCGAGTTCTAGTAAAACAGAAGGGCGGGAATTATCACGTAAGACTTCAAAATCGCCGAAGTCTGTCCCGCGGTTGTTAATTGGCAAGCTGGATAATTGCGTGTTAAGGCTACTTGCCAGTTTTGAATCACGATTTTTATTGTAGTAATAGGTGGTCACACCACTCGCACTACCTTCATTCTCAGATGAATCGAAATGCAAACTGATGAACGCATCCGCAGAATTCTTATTCGAGACACTGGCACGACCAGACAAGCTGACATAGGAATCGCCGTTGCGAGTGAGGATCACATTGGCACCAGCTGCACGCAACCGACTGGCAATTACGTTGGCCATTTGCAAGGTGTAGGTTTTTTCATATTTATTTCCCTGAGAAAGCGCACCTGAATCTGTGCCACCATGACCTGGATCGATCACAATTGTTGATTCGGCCAAATTTGAGGCCACTTTAGGTGCCGTCGTTGTACCACTTGAAGCTGTTTTATTCTGGAGGGTCACGATCCAACTGGCAACATAGCCCGTTTGTCCACCACTGGTTTTAACTTCATACCATTGATTGACGGTTTTGATATAACTTAAGGTTGTGTTCGCAGAAAGACTCGTCACAATCGACGCCTTTGAATTGGGTTCAGAACGCAAGTGAGTATTATTAGTCTTGACCAAAACGTTCTGAGTGGTACTAGCGACACTGGTGGTCTGTGTGGTGCTGGTTGGTTCGGTTTGTGCACTACTATCGACTGTACCAGTCACATGAACCGCATTACGCTTGACCCAGGCGACAGAATCGTTGTGCTTGATCTGGTACCATTCGCCGTTTGTGTATAAAATTGTGACGGTCTTAGTCGCCTGCAATAATCCCATTTTCGTTGAGGTTTCGCTATTCGTTAAATAAATAGGGGTGTTGTTATTATCGACCGTGGCAATTTGATTGCTAGTCGCGCTAACTTCTGTGTTTTTAACCAACCAACTGGCTACCCAACCCACTTGATTGTTACTGATCCGAACTTGTAACCATTCGTTGCGCTTACTGATCACAGTCAGGCGCTGACCTTGTTTCACTTGGGCACTGACATCATAAGCCAGTCCAGGTCCCTTGCGAATGTTTAAAACATTGGCCTGTACGACGACTTGCTGACTATTGGCCAGAGCCACCGTCGTCCCAATTGAAGTCATAATTGCTAAGGCGATAACGATCAGGATACGCCAACGCCATAATTTTTTTAAGTAGGTTTTTATCACAGTAATTGCCCCTTGCAGCTGTTGATAGTATTGAATCTCCGTAATGTATCACCCCAATTATAATAGTCTGTTGGTCACTCATGATAAAAAAAAGGAAATCTTAAATAAATACTAAGGATTGTGATGAAAAAACCTATTGACAAGCAGATCATAGCGCTGTCATGAATAACGTTGGTTATATTTAAACTGACATATTTTTCGTGAATCATAACTTGTTTCGCTTTTTTTAATCGTCGAAATCAAACAACACATCGGTTTTTAGGCAGAAACTCGCTTGACTTTCGTACAAACGACGCTTATATTAATGTTAATAGTTAACCAGTGACAAACGAGAAGTAGTTTCATCCACAGAGACTGTCGGTAGCTGAGAAGACAGGCGAAACGAAACGACCATTTTGAGGTTAGGCGCAAGCCTCGTCTGTAAGACGTTATCCAATGAGTTATCATAAGGTGGTACCGTGCCCAAAAGCACCCTTAATCGTTTTCGCGATTAAGGGTGCTTTTTGTTTACTGGAATAATTGAATGTTGTCGGGAAACTGGCTAATGGTGTTTGGGGCTGTGCTTGCAACATAAACGTGCTCGCAGCCAACCGTCAGCTTTCACAACATAAACGTGTTCAAGCTGACTGTCTGCTATGAATAAGTTAGAAACAACTGAATTCATAAACCGAATTAAGTTGTTTCTGAACTTATTCTACGCAGCCAACCCGTCAGCTTTCACAACATAATCGTGTTCGAAGGAACTGAAATCAGTGTCTAAGTGACAATAACTTAAATCTTAAGATCAAGATTTTAGTTATTGTCGACTTAGTCACTGATTTCACCCGTTCCTTCTCACAACATAAATTAGGAGGAAATGTAATGCGTTATCAAAAACCTAAAGGAACTGCTGATATTTTACCGAAGGAATCGAAGAAGTGGCAGTATGTAGAAGCGACTGCTCAGCAAGTTTTCGAGTCTTATCAATTTCATGAAATTAGAACCCCAATTTTCGAATCGTACGACGTTTTCGAACGGTCATCAGGGGAGTCATCTGATGTCGTTTCTAAAGAGATGTATGACTTCTATGATAAGGGCGAGCGCCACATTGCCTTGCGTCCTGAAGGAACTGCCGGCGTGGTTCGTGCCTATGTTGAGAACAAACTCTTCGGTCCCGAGCAAGTTAAACCTTACAAAGTTTATTATCACGGGCCAATGTTCCGTTATGAGCGGCCACAATCTGGACGCCAACGCCAATTTCATCAAATTGGGGTCGAGGCATTTGGTTCCACTTCACCACAATTAGATGTCGAAGTGATGGCAATGGCTGAGCAATTATTATCTAAACTAGCTATTAAAGGCATGCACTTGGTCATCAATAGTTTGGGTGATGTTCAGACGCGGACCGATTATCACCAGGCGTTAGTTGATTATTTGACGCCGTTCAACGATGAACTCAGTGAAGATTCTCAACGTCGTTTGGTCACGAATCCATTGCGTATTTTGGACAGCAAAGATAAACACGATCAAGAAATTGTCAAAAATGCACCAACAATTTTAAATTTTCTAACGCCTGAATCTGCCGCTCATTTTGAAGCTGTTCAATCTGGTCTAAAGGCGTTGGGCATTGATTTTGAAATCGATCATACAATGGTTCGTGGTCTCGATTATTATACCGATACGATTTTTGAAATTATGGTGACTTCACCTGCCTTTAATAATAGTGAGATGACCGTGATTGCTGGTGGCCGCTATGACGGCTTGGTTAAAGAGTTCGGTGGGCCAGACGAAGCCGGTATTGGTTTCGGGATCGGAGTTGAGCGTCTCATCTTATTACTTGATCAGGATAACGAAGCCACGCAAGAACAACCACTAGATTGCTACGTGGTGAAAACAAGTGATGCCGTCGCAGTCCCTGCATTCAAAATTTTACAGTCGATCCGGCAAGCAGGTTTTTCTGCCGATCAAGATTATTTAGACCGTAAAGTTAAAGGACAATTCAAGAATGCAGATCGTTTGCAAGCTCGTTTCGTCATTACCGTTGGTGATAGCGAGTTAGCGCAGAATTCTGTGCCTATCAAGAATATGGCTACTGGCGTCCAAGTCGACATGCCTTTGACTGAGATCGAGAATGATTTCAAGAGTGTCATTGCGAAATTAAATTAAATTGCAGGTATAAAATCTGGAGGAATGATCATGGTAAAACGAACAACTTATTGTGGCTTAGTTGACGAAAAATATTTGAATCAAGAAATTGATTTAGCAGGATGGGTGCAGAAGCGTCGTAGTTTAGGTAATTTAGTGTTTATCGATCTACGAGATCGCGAAGGCATCGTCCAATTAGTTTTCAGTCAGGAAATCAATGCTGAAGCGCTGGCCGTTGCCGAAACGTTACGGAGTGAATATGTGATCAGCGTACACGGCAAGGTCGCTGCACGTGCCGAGAGCGCTGTGAATGATCGCATGAAAACAGGTAAAATTGAAGTCGAAGTAACCGAATTGACTGTCCTGAATAAATCTAAGACACCACCATTTGATATTGCGGATAATGTGACGGCATCTGAAGATACTAAATTGAAATATCGTTACTTAGATTTACGTCGTCCAGAAATGATGGCTGCCATCCGCACTCGTGCTCAAATTGTTAAATCGGCACATCATTATCTCGATGATCATGGTTTTATCGAAATTGAAACCCCAGACTTAACGAAATCAACGCCAGAGGGTGCCCGTGATTATTTGGTGCCTTCTCGAGTTTATCCGGGTAGTTTTTACGCGCTGCCACAATCACCGCAATTATTTAAAGAGTTATTAATGACGGCAGGTTTCGACCGCTATTATCAACTTGCTCGTTGTTTCCGTGATGAGGACTTACGTGGAGATCGTCAACCAGAATTCACGCAGATCGATTTGGAAACCAGCTTCTTATCTGCTGAAGAAATCCAATCCCTGACCGAAGGTGTGATTGCACAGGTCATGCACGATGAAAAAGGGATCGACGTTAAATTGCCATTTCCACGAATCACTTGGAATGACGCTATGGCCCGTTACGGCTCCGATAAGCCCGATTTACGTTTCGGGATGGAATTACAAGACCTGAGCGAATTCTTCAAGGACAGTGCCTTTAAAGTCTTTAGCGGGGCCGTTGCGAACGGTGGTCAAGTGAAAGCCATCGTCGCACCACAAGCAGCCGCCAAATATTCGCGCAAACAGATCGAAGCCATTCAAGAATACATCAAACGTTTCGGTGCTAAAGGATTAGCTTGGTTGAAAGTAGACAATGGTGAAGTTACTGGGCCAGTCGCTAAATTCGTTAAAGACCAACAAGCAGAATTAATTGCCAAGTTAGGTGCACAGGATGGTGATTTACTCTTATTTGTGGCCGACAGTAAAAAAGTGGTGGCCGATAGCTTAGGCTACTTGCGGAATTTCTTGGCCAAAGAATTAGATTTGATCCCCGCAAACCAATATGCTTATACGTGGGTCGTTGATTGGCCATTATTCGAATATGACGAAGGTGATCAACATTGGATCGCTGCTCACCATCCATTTACGATGCCTAATGAAGAAGACATTCATTTGCTCGATACCGATCCTCATGCCGCACACGCACAGAGTTATGATATCGTTTTGAATGGTTACGAATTAGGTGGCGGTTCTATTCGTATTCATACGCGTGAAATTCAAGAAAAGATGTTAAAAGCATTAGATTTCACGCTTGAACAGGCACAAGAACAATTTGGATTCTTATTAGATGCCATGGACTATGGTTTTCCACCACTTGGCGGTCTGGCAATTGGTCTCGATCGTTTTGCCATGTTATTGTCCGGACGTGATAATATTCGTGACGTAATCGCGTTCCCTAAGAATTCCAAGGCAACTGAGCCAATGACAACGGCGCCATCACGAGTCGCGTCGGCACAGTTGGATGAATTAGGTTTGAACGTCGAGGATGCTCCTGAAAAGTAAGCAGATTTATTTTTGGACTTTTTTGAAAAAACCCTCATAATAATTGGTAAAGAACATCAACGCTGAATTTCACTCAGTTGGTGTTTTTTATTCTCACGAATTCTGAACAAGATTGGAGAAATCTCATGAAAAAAGAAACCGCAATTTTTGCAGGTGGTTGTTTCTGGTGTATGGTCAAACCATTCGATGAACAACCAGGAATCATTGAAGTTGTTTCCGGTTATACCGGCGGCCACGTTGCGAATCCCACTTATGAACAAGTTAGCGCGCACACGACTGGTCATACAGAGGCCGTTGAAATTGCCTTCGATGCCGACGTGATCAGTTATGGAAATTTAGTTGACATTTATTGGCAAGTGACCGATCCAACCGATGCCATGGGCCAGTTCCAGGATCGCGGCGATAATTATCGCCCTGTGATTTTCGTCAATTCTCCCGAACAACGGACCATTGCTGAAGCGTCGAAAGAAAAACTAGTTGATTCTGGCGTCTTCAAGGAACCGATCGTCACTAAAATTGAAGATGTGCAACCATTCTACGTTGCAGAAGATTATCACCAAGATTTCTATCGTAAAAATCCCGAACGTTTCGCCATGGAAGAACAGGGCGGACGCGAACAATTTATTGCGAAGCATTGGCAAAAATAATGACGGCTCTGAAATAATGAAAACTTTTCATTATTTTCTCAATTGCTTTTCATTTTTCCGTCCATAAACTAACTCCTTGTGTTACAATATTGACAAATGTTGGGATGAGAAGGTAGTTATTTACATGTTTACAGATATTGAACGAATCATCAGACGACATTCTAACTTTACGAAGTTATCAATGGCGTTTTTTTATGCAATTTGTGTGTCGATCGCGATGAATTTCTTCTGGCAACCAGGGCATATTTATTCATCAGGAATCACGGGCGCGGCACAATTAGTCGCCAGTTTACTTGAAAAAACCGGTCTACCGATCACGACGCCGATTTTGTACTTTGTGTTTAACATGCCCTTATTTGTCGTTGCTTGGGCTAAAATTGGCCATCGGTTCACGATCTTCACTTTCTTCGCGGTTGTTTTTTCAACGATCTTGATGCATTTGATCCCGCCTGTGAAAGTCGGTTTTGACCCAATCATCGGTGCAATTTTTGGTGGATTGATCAACGGGATGGGTACCGGGATGGCGTTGAAGAATAATATTTCTACAGGTGGCTTAGATATTATCGGCATCGTTCTCCGTAAGAAGACCGGTAAAAGTGTCGGTAGTATTAATATTGCCTTTAACTTGTTGATTATTTTTGGCGCCGGTTTTGTTTTCGGATGGGTCCACGCGTTATATAGTGCCATGGGGATTTTTATTAATGGTGCCGTGATCGATGCCATCTACACGAGCCATCAGCGTTTGCAGGTCATGATCGTCACCAATCATCCTAAAGAAGTGATCAGCTGCGTTCAGAAATCTTTGCGCCGCGGAATTACCATCGTTCATGATGCCGAGGGCGCGTTTAAACACGAAGAAAAGACCATTCTGTTTACGATTATTTCCCGTTATGAAATGCATGATTTCGAAGAGGCAATGCGTCAATCAGATCCATATGCCTTTGTCAGTATTACCGAAGTCTTTAAATTATTGGGTCACTTTTACGAACCCAAAGTTGAATAGGGGCGCTATTAAATGTCTACAACAGATTTATTGATCGGATCGCATGTCAGCATGAGCGGCAAAAAGATGTTAGTTGGTGCCGTCGAAGAAGCGCAATCCTATCATGCCAACACCATGATGATTTTTACCGGCGCGCCACAAAATACGCGGCGTAAATCAACCGATGAGATGAAAATACCAGAAGGTTTGGCGTTGGCTGAAAAGGCCGGCATTGAAAAAATTGTGGTTCACGCACCCTACATCATCAATTTAGGCAACACGATCAAACCCGAATCGTTGCCGTTTGCGATTGAATTTATGCAAGGTGAGGTACAGCGAGCGGATGCTATTGGCGCATACGCGATGAGTTTTCATCCTGGCGCGCACGTTGGCGCTGGTGCTAGTGCCGCCATCACGCAAGTCGCTCATTCCTTGGATCAGATTATTGCGGCTGACCAACACGTCAGTATTGCCATCGAAACTATGGCGGGCAAAGGGACTGAAATTGGGCGCACGTTTGAAGAAATAGCCTCGATCATCGATCAAACGCAAAATAACGATCAACTTTCCGTGACTTTCGACACCTGTCATACCAGTGATGCGGGTTATGATATCAAAAATGATTTCGACGGCGTGCTCAATGAGTTCGATCATATCATTGGCCTTGATCGATTGAGTGTCGTTCATCTAAACGATTCGAAAAACGTGCAAGGTGCCCACAAAGATCGCCATACAAATATTGGTTTTGGCACGATCGGGTTTGACGCGTTAGACTATGTTGCGCATCATCCACAATTGACTAACGTTCCTAAAATTCTGGAAACACCTTATGTTGGTGTGACGGATGATGCAAAAGGGACGTTATCGCCATATGGCAGTGAAATTGCAATGTTGCGAGCACAAAAGTTTGATCCTGAAATGAAAGAGAAATTGCGGCGGGTATAGTTTTATTAAAAATAAGTATACTGATCTACCTTCGGTCGAAAGTGCTGGGGCAGGCAGTACGTTGGCTTGTGGGATCGCTCTCCGCTTTTCCAAGTGCGGGAAAAGCTCCGAGCTTCGATTTGAGCTTTTGCACAGACCGCAAAATCTCGAATCGATCCACCATGTAAGGCGGGGAAAAACATCCCGCCAACATGGTTGTCACTGCCACGACTGCCTGCCCCAGCACTTTCGACCTAAACTTAATTTTATTTAGTGTAGAAAATGAATAACAGGGTTCCTGGAAATTGATTCTCAATGTTGCCTTGACTCCGAAGAACAAAATAAAAAATGTGATGAATTTCAAATCTGAGCAAAATAAGACACGACCAATTTAAAAATAGGTGCAGATTAGTCTTAAAAACCGATAACAAGGCGCTTTAGACAACAGATTGTGCCTATTTTTAAAATGGTCGTGTACCTAAATTACCAATTTTCATTTTACGCGTTAAAAAATATTGATTGGAATAGAAACGTAAATTAAATATCCAGCACTAAATATACTGAGCTCGTCCGAATAGAATAGGCGAAATTTGTGGTGGGAACTGGGACTGCAGTGGCAATTTTGTTAATGAGCGGTTTTGGCGAATTTACAAAATGGGAAAATGTGAGATCTTCCCGATTTTGGAAGAGCTCACATTTCAGGCGGAAAACTTTTGGCGAATTTCCAAAAGCTTGGAGCCGTCCCCACAGCAGTTTCCCAGTTCCCACCACAAATTTCGCCGGAACCGCACAAAAAAACGCCGGATCATTAATCCGCCGTTCAAACATTACTAATCATTTTCCATTAATAATGATCCAATCCTAAATGTTCCAAAATCAAGGTTGCTGTTTCTTCGATCGAGCGATTCGCCACATTGATCACGTGGCAGCCCAGCTTATCATATAACGCTTGTGCAAACGCCAATTCTGCCTTGATCGAATTCATATCCGAATAAGCAGTGTCTGGGTTGAGTCCGTAGGCAATCATCCGTTGTCGCCGAATATTATTCAGAACTTGGGGATCATTCGTCAAACCGATAATTTTTTTCGGATCGACTTGATATAATTCTTCGGGAATGTGCGCTTGAGGAACGATCGGTAAATTTGCGACCTTGATATTACGGTTTGCTAAAAATAAAGAGATCGGTGTTTTCGAAGTTCGCGAAATGCCTAATAAAATGACATCTGCGTCTAAGAAACCACGGGGATCCTTACCATCATCATAGAGGACCGCGAATTCCATTGCAGAAATGCGATCAAAGTATTTTTCAGTTAAATGGTGGAGGGCACCTGCTTCGTGAGTGGGCTGTAAATTAAACCGCTTGCTGACACTGCGGATGACTGGTGTGATCAAGTCAATCGAAATAACACCAGAATTGGCGGCTTGAATCTGTAAATATTCACTCAAACCCTCGGTAACCAAAGTTTGGGTGATGATGGCATCCTTTTCGAGTGCAATTTTAATTAATTCATCAATTTTTTCTTTCGTGTGAACAAAGGGGAAGCGTTCGTAGATCGGTTTCACTTCTGGAAACTGAGCCATGGCAGCTTGAGTCAATTTAAACGCCGTCTCACCAACGGAATCAGAAATCAGGCACAGGTATAATTTTTTCGGTTCGGCCATCTTTTTTACCTCTGTTTTTCCTTTTATCATAGCATATTTGCAAAATGATAACTATTTTCTTTAAATAAATTGCGAAATATATTGACCCTATTTTCAAGGTTCGCTATAATAATATAGAACCACTGTGATGTAGTCGAAAAAGTTTGCACAGAGTAGTTACATGGAAACTGGAAGGAGGGAAATCACATGGCTAAGACAATTGTCCGCGACAACGAGTCTCTTGATGATGCTCTTCGACGTTTCAAACGTTCAGTTTCTAAAAGTGGTCAACTCCAAGAATACCGCAAACGCGAATTCTACGAGAAACCAAGCGTTAAGAAGAAATTAAAGTCTGAAGCAGCTCGCAAACGCAAGAAATTTAAATAATAAATAAATATCCCTCTTGCTTTTTGATTGCAATGCAGTCTATCTGAGCAAGGGGGTATTTTTTCGGGAGGAATCTGAACATGTCATTAAATGAACAACTAACTGCCGACTTAAAAGCCGCAATGAAAGCAAAAGATAAAACAAAATTAAGCGTCGTCAGAATGATCAAAGCATCGTTAACGAATGCAAAAATCAAGAAGGCCGCTGATTTGACAGATGAAGAAGAATTACAAGTGGTCACGACAGAAATGAAGCAGCGTAAAGATTCACTCGCTGAATTCGAAAAAGCTGGTCGCGAAGATTTGAGTGCCGAAGTTAAAGCAGAAATGGCGATCGTTCAGAATTACTTACCTGCACAATTGACCGATGAAGAATTATCAGCAATCATTCAAGAAACAATCGACGAAAATGGCGCCACTTCAATGAAGGATATGGGTAATGTCATGTCTAAATTAATGCCAAAAATCAAAGGCCGCGCAGATGGCGGACAAGTTAACCAGCTTGTTAAGAAATTGTTGAGCTAGATTTCAGGGCTCTAGTTTGACTTGAAGGCTTTGTTTGCGTGTTGTAGGATTTTGTTTGGTTCCGTCAGAACGCTCCAGAAAAATGTTGCGCCTCGCTGTGGGGATGACTTTTAAAGTTTCCAACTGATTCGTGAAGGCTTTGTTTGCGTGCTGTCGGATTTAGTTTGGTTCCGTCAGAACGCTCCAGAAAAAATCACTGCTCACTCTGGGGATGACTTCAAGCCTTTTGAAAAGCACAAAATTCTAGAAGATCACCCTCGTTCTAGTGGGACTTGAGTTTGATAGATAACTATTTTTTGATGAACTTTTCCGACTGCGTTTGGAACCAAATTAAGTCCCACAAGAACGATTTCACAGTGATCAGTAATTTTTTCTTCCGCGTTCTGACTCATCTCGGCGGCTTTATAATGCTGACTCTAGCCAACGTCTAGCCCTGTGCGACTGGTTTGTACCGCAACGTTAATTTCTAGAAGACGAAAGGCGGACTTGATGATTACTCAGATTTTTAAGTTGAACTATTCTGAGTAAAGGTAACAATGTTAATCATATTTGAAGAACCCTGTTATTCAGATCCTAATCTAAACGAAATAGGTTTATGCAGAAGTTGCGGAAGAAAATAGTGGGATTGCAGTGGTAATTTTGTTAATGAGCGGTTTTGGCGAATTTACAAAATGGGAAAATGTGAGATCTTCCCGGTTTTGGAAGAGCTCACATTTTAGGCGGAAGAATTTCCGTACTTTGGAAATCCTGCAGCCGTCCCCACAGCAATCCCACTATTTTCTGGAGCAACTTCTGCCGAAGGTAGATCAGCTTTTAAGAATCACACAAGTTAGATATACCAGACTAAACCCCATGCATGTTTTTCACCCTCTATTTGTGCTAAAATTCAATTAACAGATGCTTTTTTGAATGGAGCGAATTATTTGATAGATCAACCAGAAATCGAAAAATCTTATCTCTTGCCAAATCCAGAACAAGCCTTAAGTTTGTTGGGTGTTAATGATGAATATTTGAAATTGATCGAAGAAGGCATGTCTGTCAATATTCGTGCGTTTGGAGACAAAATTTTTGTCAAAGGGACTGCCGTACTCGTCGACCGCGTGATCAACATCTTCACGCAATTATCTAGCTTATTGACCCAAGGTGTTTCGATCGGTAGTGCGGATATTCTTAGCGCCATGAAAATGGCCGATAGAGGAACACTCGAATACTTCAGCGACTTATATACTGAAGAAATCGTCCGTGATTCCAAGGGACGCAGTGTTCGCGTCAAAAACTTAGGTCAGCGTCAGTATGTTCAGTCAGTCAAACGCAATGAAATCACATTTGGGATCGGACCAGCCGGAACGGGTAAAACCTATTTAGCTGTGGCCTTGGCAGTTGCGGCGTTAAAGGCGAATCAAGTTTCGCGGATTGTTTTAACGCGTCCGGCGGTTGAAGCTGGCGAGAATTTAGGCTTTTTACCTGGTGACTTGAAAGAAAAAATCGATCCTTATTTGCGCCCCATTTATGATGCGCTTTATACGATCATGGGGACTGAGCAAGCGAATCGTTTAATGGAGCGTGGCATTATCGAAATTGCCCCGTTAGCGTACATGAGAGGGCGAACGCTGGAAGAAGCATTCGTTATCTTGGACGAGGCCCAAAACACCACACAGGCGCAAATGAAGATGTTTTTAACGCGTTTAGGAATCGGTTCGAAGATGATCGTCAATGGTGATGTCACTCAGATCGATCTGCCGCGTAATCAGCGCAGTGGGTTGATCCAAGCGTCCAGAGTATTGAAGAATATTAACCACATCGGTTTTGTGGAATTATCATCTGCAGACGTCGTGCGTCATCCCGTCGTTTCTAGCATCATCGACGCTTACGAAAAATTTGATCAGGAGCAATTAAAAAAACATGAATCTCGAAATAATTAATGACGACCAAGTTTTACCAGCAGAACGGGAACAATGGATCACAGATTTGGTGGCGTATGCGGCTAACAGGCTCGATTTACCCGCCGACACAGAAATGTCGATCAGTTTGATTACGGATGAAAAAATTCGTGAGATCAATCGTGAGTATCGCGATAAGGACCGCGTGACCGACGTGATCAGTTTCGCAATTGAAGATGATGAAGATTCTGACTTGCCGAACTTCGATGAGTTGGCGGCAGAATTGGAAATTCCCCGTAATATTGGCGACTTGTTCATTGCACCCAATCATGTGCGCGAACAAGCTAAGGAATATGAGCACAGTTTCGATCGTGAGTTTGGTTATACTGTCGTGCATGGCTTCTTACATTTAAACGGCTATGATCACATTGAGCCGGAAGATGAAAAAGTCATGATCAAACTTCAAGAGGAAATTTTGGATGGCTATGGGCTTAAACGATAATTCTCACCAAACAAAGAAAAATCACACCTTCTTGCAATCGTGCAGTCATGCCCTCGAAGGGTTGAAATGGACGTTCCAAGACGAAGCTAATTTCAAGCGGCATTTGAGTATTGCGGTGCTGGTTTTGCTGTTCGGTTTGTTGTTCCAAGTGAGCAAATTGGACTGGCTCTGGCTGATCGTCGTGATTTTTCTCGTTTTGATCGCCGAATTGTGGAACACAGCGGTCGAATATATTGTTGATCTACTTGTGCAGAAGCATTACGATCCACTGGCTAAAAAAATCAAAGACGTTTCGGCGGCAATTGTGTTAGTGGCTGCACTCTTAGCAGTTGTTGTTGGTTTAATTGTTTTTGTACCACATTTAGGTAATTTATTTCACTAATGGAGGTCATTAAGTTGGATGAATTGATCGAAAAAGCACGGCAGGCGCGTGAACAAGCCTATGTACCTTATTCAAAATTTGCGGTCGGTGCCGCCGTTTTGACGGATGATGGGCATGTTTTTCAAGGCTGTAATATTGAAAACGGCTCGTTTAGTATGACGATTTGTGCAGAACGGTGTGCGATGTTTAGTGCAGTTGCAGCTGGCTACCGCCATTTCAAGACCATTGCAATTGTCGCAGATACGAAGCGGGCGGTTTCACCTTGTGGCGCCTGTCGACAAGTCATGACGGAATTCATGAATGCCGACGATCAAGTGATTTTGACTAATTTAAACGGCGACAAGATCGATACAACGGTTGCCGGTGTACTTCCATACTCGTTTTCATTAAAGGATGATCCCGTAAAATGACAGAATTTAAATCAGGTTTCGTAGCATTATTAGGTCGCCCCAATGTTGGTAAATCGACATTGATGAATCGCATGATCGGCGAGAAAGTTGCCATCATGTCTCCCAAAGCGCAGACGACCCGCAATAAAATTCAAGGTGTGATCACAGACGACGACGCACAGGTTGTCTTCTTAGATACACCTGGCATCCATAAGCCTAAGAATGATCTCGATCAATATATGGACAAGGCCGCTTTTTCAGCATTGAATGAAGTCGACATTGCCATTTATATGACCAGTGCAGATGATAAAATTGGCCCTGGCGACCGCTATATTTTAAATGAATTGGCAAGTTTGAAGACGCCATTATTTTTAGTGATCAATAAAATCGATTTGGTTCATCCAGACGACTTGCTTACACAGATCACAGCTTTCCAGGATGAAGCTAATTTTGCAGAAGTGATTCCCTTATCGGCGACACAAGGCAACAATGTCGATGAATTAATGACTGAAATTAAGAAATATTTACCAGCGGGTCCGAAATATTATCCAGATGATCAATTGACTGACCATCCTGAATATTTCATTGTTAGTGAACTGATCCGCGAAAAGATTCTCGAGTTTACCCGCGATGAAGTCCCACATTCAACTGCGGTTGTCGTTGAAGATATGAATACGCGTCAACAAGGTAAACTTGTGATCAACGCGATTATTTATGTGGATCGTGATAGTCAAAAGGGGATCGTGATCGGTAAAGGGGCTTCGATGCTCAAGAAAATTGGGATCGGCGCCCGCCGTGAAATTGAAGCCTTGCTTGGCGAAAAAGTGAATTTGAAATTACAAGTTAGTGTGCAACGCAATTGGCGTGATAATCCACTGTTCTTGGCGAGAGCAGGCTATAATTCAAAGGACTTGAATTAATGGCACTGATTCGCGATGCGGAATTTCGTGGGTTAGTGATGTATCGCCGTGATTACAAGGAACGCGATTTGTTGGTCCAAATTTTAACAGATAAGTATGCCGCCAAGATGTTTATGGTGCGTGGGGCAAAAAAAGCCAATTTCAAGTTACAAACGGCGATTTTGCCTTTTACTTTTGCTAATTATGTGGGTCAGATCAATCTTCACGGACTTTCTTACATCACGACGACGAAGAGCACGGCGATTTTTCAGAATCTGACTCAAGATATTGTGTTACAAGCTTATGCCTCTTATTTATTGACGTTGATTTCGTCTGCGTTTGAAGAAAATAAGCCGCTGGGTCGTTATTTTGATTTATTGTGGTCGGCGTTGACCAAGATGGATCAAGGAACCGATGCGCAATTATTAACGAATTTAGTTGAGATCAAATTGCTCGGTCTTTTTGGTGTTGAACCTCATCTACAAGATTGTGTTGTTTGTCATCGCAGTGATTTGCCGCTAGATTATTCTGAAACGTACGGTGGTTTGTTGTGCAAGGATCACTGGTCGATGGATAGCCACCGCCTGCACGCCCAACCGAAGTCGGTGGCTTTGATGCAAGGACTGGCGAAGATCATGCCAGAACAGCTGGGGAAAATCGACCTGCAATCTAGAACGAAGAAAGAATTGCAGCGGATCTTGGACAACATTTATCAAGATCAAGTTGGGTTGCAGCTTAAAAGTAAAAAATATCTCGATGAAATGACGCGACTACCAGAAATGAAGCCACGAAATGCCAATGAGCCAGCAGATTAAATCCCTTGGCAAAATTTGACAAGTTCAATGAAAACGTCTAAACTACAAATTGAATTTAATAGTTAATTCTACGTCATTGAGGAATTAAAAATCTTCGTTCAGCGAGTGCGGATAGTGAAAGCGCACGTGAAGATCGGGCACCTCAAGTAGAACGCAATTAAGCGCAGATGCTTGCATCTGAATTAGGGTGGAACCGCGAAATCAATCGTCCCTATACTACATTATTTGTGTAGTATAGGGATTTTTTGTATCTTGTTAGGTATGGTGGTGGAGGACTGTAGTTAACGGCTCATTCGTTGGGTAGAATTAGTTCTGCGTGCGGATAGACCCCTTCTGTTTTAAGCGTGATGGGTTTGAGTCGCGGTCTTCATGACTGCTCGATTCGTGTTGTGTGGGTGTTGTGTTTGATTTTAAATTAATGACTTACGAAAGGTGTGTTTGTTTAATGGTCAAGAAATTAAATGTGCAAGAAATGATCCTGACGCTGCAGAAGTTTTGGTCGGCTAAGGGTTGTATGTTGATGGAGGCGTACGATACGGAGAAGGGGGCTGGTACGATGTCACCTTACACGTTCTTGCGCGCAATTGGGCCTGAGCCTTGGAATGCGGCCTACGTGGAACCTTCTCGGCGTCCAGCGGATGGTCGTTATGGTGAAAACCCGAACCGTTTATTCCAGCATCACCAATTCCAAGTGGTGATGAAACCATCTCCTAAAAATATCCAAGAATTTTATTTAGATAGTTTGCGCGAACTCGGTATTGAACCCCTCGAACATGATATTCGTTTCGTTGAAGACAACTGGGAAAATCCGTCGATGGGTTGTGCCGGTGTTGGTTGGGAAGTCTGGCTTGATGGCATGGAAGTCAGCCAATTCACTTATTTCCAGCAAGTTGGTGGTTTGACGGTCGAGCCCGTTACTTCTGAGATCACTTATGGGGTTGAACGTCTGGCTTCTTATATTCAAGATGTTGATTCCGTCTTCGATCTCGAGTGGGGCGATGGTGTGCTTTACGGTGATATTTTCCAAGAGCCTGAGTACGAGCACTCTAAATATGCCTTTGAAGAAAGCAATCAAGAAATGTTGCTGAACTTCTTCAATGATTACGAAAAAGAAGCGTTGCGTTTGATCAAGTTAGGCTTGGTTCATCCTGCGTATGATTATGTCTTGAAATGCAGCCATACCTTTAATCTATTGGATGCGCGCGGTGCGGTGTCGGTCACAGAACGCGCCGGCTATTTATCACGGATCCGCAGCATGGCACATAAGATTGCCAAGGCCTTTGTAGCTGAACGTGAAAAACGGGGCTTCCCATTATTACAACATGCCCAAACTCAAGCAGGGGAGGAAAAATAATGTCAACAAATTATTTATTTGAAATTGGTCTCGAAGAAATCCCTGCCCACGTTGTCCGCCCAAGTGTTGAACAATTAGTGGCTAAAACAACTGCTTACTTAAAAGAACAACGACTAGATTTCGATACGATCAAACCATATGCAACTCCGAGAAGATTGGCCATGTTGATCAGTGGACTTGCTGCCAATCAACCAGATAAAGTCGAAGAAGTCAGAGGACCTGCCCAACGCATCGCCCAAGATCAGGACGGTAACTTTACCAAAGCCGCTCTTGGTTTTGCCCGAGGTCAAGGTGTCACGCCTGAAGACATCACGTTCAAGGATTTCAAAGGTGAGCCATACGTCTTTGTGGAGAAAAAAACGGTGGGCCAATCGGCTGCCGAAGTGCTTAAAGGAATTGAAACAATTGCGAAAGGATTGACCTTTCCGACACGGATGAAGTGGGCGACCAACAGCTTCGAATATATTCGCCCGATTCATTGGCTAGTTAGTCTGCTCGATGATGAAATTGTGCCTATGCAGATTCTCGATGTTAAAGCGGGGCGCACCACGCAAGGCCATCGTTTCTTAGGCAAGCCGGTTGAATTAAAGACCGCGACTGATTATGAAGATGCTTTAGCCAAAGAATTTGTTATTGCTGACCTAGATAAACGCCAGGCATTAATCGAACAACAGATTCAAACGATCGCTGATCAAAATAACTGGCAAGTCGATCTTGATCCTGATCTGCTTGAGGAAGTTTTGAACCTAGTCGAATATCCAACGGCATTTGCGGGTCACTTTGATCAGAAGTACCTGGCAGTACCTGAGCCCGTTTTGATCACTTCAATGAAAGATAATCAACGCTATTTCTACGTCCGTGATCAGTCTGGCAAGTTAGCTCCTAATTTCATTGCGGTTCGCAATGGTAACAGTGAATATTTGCAGAATGTCATTTCTGGCAATGAGAAAGTTTTAGTTGCCCGTTTAGAGGATGCCCAATTCTTTTTCGAAGAAGATCAGAAACATTCTCTCAATAATTACGTGGAGAAACTGAAGACCGTTAGTTTCCACGATAAAATTGGCACGATGTATGAAAAAATGCAACGGGTGACGTTGTTAGCTCAAGACTTAGGTACTGTTTTTGGTTTGGACGCGACTGAGTTGACTGATTTGAAGCGTGCCAGCCAAATTTATAAGTTCGACTTAGTGACGGGGATGGTTGGTGAGTTCCCCGAATTACAAGGTATCATGGGCGAAATCTATGCGCAGATTTTTGGCGAAAATGCACAGGTTGCTCAAGCGATTCGCGAACATTATTTGCCGATCTCTGCGGATGGCGACTTACCTGAATCACGTGTAGGTGCCACGCTAGCGATTGCGGATAA
The DNA here is from genome assembly GCF_003946215.1 of Lapidilactobacillus mulanensis. Classification (GTDB taxonomy): domain Bacteria; phylum Bacillota; class Bacilli; order Lactobacillales; family Lactobacillaceae; genus Lapidilactobacillus; species Lapidilactobacillus mulanensis. The sequence goes on along the minus strand of NZ_RHOW01000016.1, from coordinate 38,011 downwards.
GATCGATACGATCTTGGCCTTCTTCAGCGTCAACATGATTCCAAGTGGGTCGAATGATCCTTATGCCTTACGTCGTCAATCTTACGGAATTGTCCGTATTCTCGTTGCCAATCGTTGGCATCTGTCGATCGACACTTTACAGCCGAAAGTTGCTGAAGCATTGACTAAAAACGGGCTGACTTATGACATCGACTGGCTGCAAAATGAGGACAATGTGCGCCACTTCTTCTTAGACCGCTTGCGTCAACTGTTCAATGAAAAAAATGTCCGTCACGATATGATCGACGCGATTCTCGCGTCTAAGACGGCGGATCCATCGACCATCAATGATGTTGCCAAGACTTTGAGCGCGCATAGCGATGATCAAGATTTCAAGGCGACGATCGAAGCGTTGACCCGAGTCCTCAGACTTGCCGAGCAATCTGACGTGCCCATTCAAGAGTTGCAAGTTGAGCCAAGTCTCTTTGAGAATCCGTCTGAGCAGAAACTGTTCGATGCGGTGAATTCAATTCGCAAGAGTTCGCTTAAAAATACCGTGGAACAAAATTATCAAGAATTACATGACCTACGTCCAATTATCGAAGCCTATTTCGAAGAGAACATGATCATGGCCGACGATCCTAAAGTTCGGCAAAATCGGTTGACTCAGCTTTTAATTCTCCAAAGATTAATTACAATCTTTGGTGACCTGAATGAACTGATCGTTAAGTAAAATAAGTACGTAAAAAGACATCCTCAACCAGCTTTTGTCAGCTGATTGAGGATGCCTTTTTTGATAGCCTTACTATTCAATATTGCCGAAGAATTCTAAGAGTTTCGTTTTAGTGAGTGCTTGCTTTTCAGCGCCACTGACATCGAGTGTGATCACGCCAGCATTCAATACGATCAGGCGATTGCCGTATTTCAAGGCATCATCCAGATGATGAGTGATCATTAAACAAGTTAATTGTTGTTTTGTGATCGTTTCGTTAGTTTGTTTCATCAATTGTTCACTTGTCTTCGGATCCAGCGCAGCCGTGTGTTCATCGAGCAGCAGCAGATCAGGACGTTGTTGTGTCGCCATGAGGAAGCTTAGCGCCTGACGTTGGCCGCCCGATAAATTCTCAGTAGCCGTGTCCAAATGATCTTCTAGGCCATCACCCATGGTTGCTAACGTTTCTCGAAACGCCGCTTGATGTTGCTTCAATTCGCGAGGGCGTAACGTTCGGCGCTGGCCACGTTTCGAAGCCAGCAATAAATTTTCACTGACGGTCATACGTGGGGCGGTGCCTAACTTAGGATCCTGGAAAACGCGCGCAATGAAATTAGCACGACGTTCAGGACTAACTTTATTTAAGTCGTGACCTAAATGTTGGATGCGGCCTTCATCAAGCGGTAACGTTCCAGCAATCACGTTAAACAACGTTGATTTGCCTGCGCCGTTCGTTCCCAACACAGTGATGAAATCGCCTCGGTGGATCGTCAGATCGAGATGTCTTAAGATCATATTTTCATTGGGGGTATGGCGATTAACATAAGTCACCACGTTTTCTAATTTTAAAATTTCTGCGGATGTTTTACTCATTTTTCGCCAGACCTTTCTTGATGACATGATCCAATTTTAACGATTTACTAAACTGCGGTAACATCAGGCAAATGGCCAGAATAATTGCGGAGATCAGATTCAAGTCGTTGGTGCTGAAGCCCAAGTTTAAGACGATCAGGATGACGAAGCGATAAATAATACTACCCAGGGTCACGGCAATCAAACGTTGATTCAAAGTGAGTTCGCCAAAGACAACTTCGCCGATAATGATCGATGCGAGGGCGATGACGATAATGCCAATGCCCATATTAATATCGGCGTAACCATTGCTCTGGGCGATCAAGGCGCCACTGAGACCAATCAGACCATTGGAGATCATCAAGCCCACGATCGTCATTTTATCCGTGTTAATTCCGATCGAACGGGCCATCGTCGGATTATCGCCAGTCACGATGAAAGCCTGTCCCAGATCTGTTTGTAAGAAATAAATGAGGAGTGCCGTGATAATTGCGATCGTGACCAAGCCGACGAAGATACTGTCAAAGTAGCGAGGCAACCCTGCTAAAAATTTAGAACTGAAAATTGTTTTTTGACCGAGTAGCGACACATTTGAACTGCCCATAATTCGCAAGTTGATCGATAAGCAGGCGGTCATGACTAGAATACCTGCTAATAAAATCGGGATTTTACCTTTCGTATAAAGTAAACCGGTAATTAAACCTGCAACTGCACCTGCGAGAAAGGCCAGTGTGATCGAGATAGCGGGCGACAAGTTATGCGTTAAGCTGATCACCGCCACCGCGGCACCTAAGGGGAAGGTGCCCTCAACCGTCATGTCGGGGAAATCTAGAATACGAAATGTGAGAAAGAGGGCGACGCCTAAAATTGCCCATAATAAGCCTTGGCCGATACTTGATACGATCATATTCATTTGAAAATCTCTCCTTTATCTTTTGCACCTTGCATAATATGTGCGGGAATTTCGATACCTAATAACTTCGCTTCTTTTTCATTGATTACGTAATTGCCTTTGAGGACATAGGCAATCGGATAAGTCTTAGTGGAACGACCATTTAAAACGCGCGCAGCCATTTGACCGGCGACTTTTCCGAGATCAAATTGTTTGATAGCATATGAAGCCAACCCGCCATCTTTGACCATCGTGTCTGCAGAGGCAATGATCGGTTTCTTCTCTTTATTAGCTACATTTGTGAGTGTCTTCATGGCTGAGGCGACACCGTTATCTTGGGGGGCATAAACAACATCGACTTCACTGACCATTTTCTGAGCGACTTGTTGCATATCATTGGTGTTGCTAATGGTGTACATCTTGCAAGTGAGGCCGGCCGCTTTTGCCAGTTTTTCAAACTTAGTCGCGTTGTACTCGCCACCGTGATCGCTAGATGAATAAATAATGCCGACGGTTTTGGCAGTGGGGACTAATTCTTGCATCAACTTCAATAATTGGGGCAGTGGGGATTCACCGGAAGTTCCCGTGATATTATTGCCAGGACGCTTATCAGACTTAATTAATTTGCCTCCGACTGGATCGGTGATCCCCGCAAGAATGATCGGTGTTTTACCGTTGGCCGCATTTGCTTCGGCTTGCGCTGCAGGTGTGGCAATGGCTGCCATCAAGTCGACTTTTTCATTGACGAACTTGCTACTCATCGTTTTCAAGTTACTCTGATCAGCTTGCGCATTTTGAAAATCGATCTTGATATTTTTGCCTGGGGTATAACCCTCGGATTTAAGTCCAGCGACGAATCCTTGGTGAATTTCATCGAGGGCAGGGTGCGATTGCAATTGTAGTAGACCAATTGTCGGAATATGTTTGGCTGTGGCCTGTTTGGGCTGATTTGAATAGAAAAAAGCAAAACCTAAAAATACAATTAGTGCGGAAATAAATGCGATCATTCTTTTCATCATAAAAACCTCGATTATTATTTTTTAATATAGTGGCAAAGATGTTCGAGCAATAAAAAAAGGCAAACCAGCATAATCTGGTTTGCCTAAAAAAGGTCTCCAGAAGTCTGCTGTAGAAATGAATCCATGCAGACTTCTTTGTTGAGGGGACACAAAAGTTAAGTCGACACAGATACAAACTGTTTGCCAGATTGTATCCGTGTATTGACGGGTTACAATCGACTGTGTCGGCTTTGCCATGAACGATCAATGCTGATAGAGATGACAGTTAACTTTTGCATTTCATTCAAACTCCTTTAATTGATTTTAGAAATTGACATTAGTATAAGCAAAGAATGGAATGCTGTCAATCTTTTTTGGAAAACTTTTTCGATGATGGCTGTTGTATAACAGCAGGTTAACAAAGAACTAAGTTTCACAATATTAGTTATAACTATGTGAATATAGTTATATTCCCGCAAACGAAGGGGAATATATCTATTCCCCAATTTTCTTTGGCACTAGATAAAGAACTTCAGTTTCGATCTCAAACCCAGCTTTTTGATAGACGTGTAAAGCTGGTAAATTATCCGCTTCTACGCCGATAACGAGTTGTTGTGGCGCAGTTTCAATCAAATGTTGTGACAATAATTTAACGAAATAGGTTCCTAAACCTTGATTCTGCTTACTAGGCTTAATAAAGAGGCTGAAGAAATAATAGCCATCGCTTTTATCGACTAAGCAAGCCCCAACAATTTGATCTGCATCCGTAAAAACATAACCGTCAGTCATGGGATCCGTCAGGCTCTGTTGTAAATACTGAGTTGCTCCTGCTTCATCATTCCGAGGAAACGCGGCAACGAACTGAGTTACTAATTCTGGCACATCAGATTCCTTCAGCAAATGTGGCGCGCGGGCAGGCTGATGAGTGAGAATCACAGACTCAATTGGATGTCTCAGCTGAAATTAATTCTCATCGGCTTCAACTAATTGGCTGTGCATTAGGAAATCTGGATTGGCTTTCAAAAACGTGCGCTCCGTAGTGAATTCATAATCGTGATAGCCAAATTGATGCAATTCGTTCAAGGCTTCCTGCCAGAGTGTGGTCGCAATTTTTCGGCGGCGGTAGGTTGGCAAGACATTGGCTGTGACGTCAACTGTGCCATCGACTGGTTCATCGGCGTATAAGGTGACGATACCGACCAGCTTTTCGTGATCGTATGCTAAAAAGAAGCTCTTCATTTCCGGAAAGACGTTGAACTGATTGCTTAAATAAGGAGAGCGGTAAGTGTGATCAAATTGCTGGACGGTTGCAATTAGCTGTTCAGCAGCGGTTTTTTGTTCAGGGGTGAGGGTGGTTGTCGAAATTAGGCTGGTCATTAGAGGCTCCTTGAGAAAACGTTATTTTTATTATCGTAGCATTAAAGACTACCCGCAACAAGCAATCTATGAAAATTAGCCAGTAAGCATGAGTAGTGGAGAAAATCATTGTGAATAAGTATATTTCATTTAGCTATTTCTTGTGAAATGATAATTTGTTTTAGACTTTGTGTCGGTGTATATTGGAGCCATGATAAATCAATTCAATTACGCCAACCAAGTTTTAAATTGGCTAAACTAGTTTACGACCTTATAAATAGCAGCAATGATCCGCGCAGCAATTCAGAGGGTGTACCCTGGCATCGACTTGCGGATGACAATGGATCTGACTGTGTTTTGTTGACAATTTCGGTATCGTTTCACCATATCGGCTGCGTCTTTTGTTCGCGCTAATCAACCAATCAATTTGAAATAAATCTAGTGAGAATTTTTTGTTGTCGCTAAATTTAATCAATCTAAAATTGAGCGAATGTATTTATTTGCAATGACTTTATTTGTATTGCGCTTGAAATGCATTTGATTTGAGGAAGCGTGATCTTTATTAACTTAAAAAAATATTTTTTAATTTGTAAGTCTAAAAACATCCGGACATTTTTCTGGATCTTGATAGGCGCTATTTGTGTCTCCGGTCACGGCTTGATCAGCACGCAAGCACTAACTGCGATCATTGCACTGGATTTAAAAACTTTTTTTGACTTGGTGTGCTGCATTAGTCAGCTTAGATCTGGTCTGGGGATTACAAATCCGCCAAGAATGAATCGCCGAAGAAAAGTCGATTCAAGCAATGGATATTAAAGTGCGCCGTGATCTGATGACGCGTATTTCCGAAACAAATTACGAAAACTTTCATCATTTTCCCGAGGCAACTTACACGTCTTGGTTAACTAATGACGTCAATACAATTAATGATTATGGTTTCAGCATGTTCTTTTTCGTCACCAATCAAATCGCCAATATTGTGCTGAGTATTTTTTCATTACTAACTTTTCATTATTCGCTATTGATCACAGTTGCGGTCTTAACTGGCATCATGTTGCTGGCACCGAAACTGTTTACGCGCCGACTTAATCAGCGGTCAGTCGCGCAAACCAAGATGAACGAAGAGCTGACCAAACAAGTCACCGATGTTCTCGAAGGATTCAATTCACTATTCACACTGGGACTACCCAAAACCATTCAAACCAAAACTTTAGCGTCTTCACAAAAATTAGCGGACGCTAGAATTGATTACGCTAAAACTGCGGGTAGTATGTCAGCGACGGTCAATATTGTCAGCTTGTTGAGTCAAATCGCCGTCTTGGTTCACGCCGCGCTCTTATTTATGGCTCATCTCATTCCAGCCGGCGCCGTGAGCAATGCCTCATATTTTGCCAGTACGATTTTTACGAGTCTCACTGGTGCGACGGCAAATATTGCCGAAATGTCGGCGGTACAGCCGATTTTCGATAAATACGAACAATTACCGATCAACACTGATGATCAGAAGTGCCAGTCAGTTACGCCACTAGAAAATCAAATTGCCATTCAGAATTTGAATTTTGCTTATGATCAACAGCAACCTGTTCTACAGAACTTTTCCTGGCGTATTCAAAAAAATAAAAAATATGCGCTCGTCGGCGATTCTGGCAGTGGGAAGAGTACGATTTTAAATTTATTAGTCGGACAACTTACTCATTATTCTGGTCAGATCCGATATGACGGCCAAGATTATCAACGACTTGATCTACAATCCTTACGGCGGCAAATTAGCTTCTTAGAACAATCACCGCATGTCTTCAACGCGTCTTTGCGGGAGAATATTCTTCTCGGACGTGAGATCACCGAATCACAATTGAGGGCCATCATTGAACGCGCCGGTCTCAACCAATTGATTGCCAAACTTCCTCAAGGACTTGATTCGATCCTCACCCACAATGGTCAGGATCTTTCGGGCGGTCAGAAGCAGCGGATTTCATTGGTGCGTGGGCTTGTCAATGGTGCAGAAATTATGTTGCTCGATGAAGCAACAACTTCCCTAGACCAGAGAGCTTCCGACGACATCGAACAGAATCTGCTTGATGATCCGCAATTAACGCTAGTGATCGTGACGCATCATCTGCATGAAACAATCGCTGCACAACTGCATCAAGTTCTTCAAATTTAATAATATTAAAAGCATTGTGGTGCCGGTTATTTTTACCGGTTATCACAATGCTTTTTCATTGTCTTTCAAGCCCAGATATGGTATATTATATCTTGCATAAATATGTATGATGGGGCTGACTTTGGATACCAACTTGTCAGCCTATTTCTTGCTTATACTGAGGGAAGTGAGAATGTGGCAGGAAGAATTCCGGCAGAGTTTATTGATGAGGTGCGCGAGAAGACCAATATTGTTGATGTGGTCAGTCAATACGTGCAGCTGAAGAAGCAAGGTAAGAACCTGTTCGGCTTGTGTCCTTTCCATGAAGAAAAAACACCATCTTTCTCAGTGGCCGAGGATAAACAGATTTTTAATTGTTTTAGTTGTCATCGTGGCGGGAATGTTTTTAAATTTCTGATGGAGATCGAAGATATTTCGTTTCCAGAAGCGGTGCTTAAAGTCGCCGATTTCAGCGATATTCAATTACCACAACAACTGTCTGAGCAAAAGGTGGATGTCGAACATTCGCAAGCTCAGCAGTTACGGCAGGTTTACGAGAGTGTGCAACAATTATATACTCATGTTTTATTGAAGACGAAAGTAGGGGAGCCGGCTTTAGATTATCTTCAAAAACGCGACTTAGATGAAGCGGCAATCAATGAATTTGGGCTCGGTTTTGCACCCAACGAAACAGATCTGTTGCTTAAGTTCTTACAGAATCGCAAAGTTTCCCGCGAATTACTCGTTCGCTCTGGCTTGTTCGTTCAACGACAAGACGGTCAATTGATGGATCGTTTTCGCAATCGGGTGATGTTTCCGATTCTTGATCAAGGTGGTCACGTGATCGCTTTTTCCGGTCGGATCTTAGTTAAATCGGAGAAAGAACCGAAATATCTGAATTCACCGGAGACCGAAATATTTCAGAAACGAGAAGTGCTCTATCATTTTTCACAGGCCAAACAGACGATTCGCCAAACTTCAACTGCTTATTTATTTGAAGGCTTCATGGATGTGATCAGTGCGTTTCGTGCTGGCGTTCAGAACGGTGTGGCTTCGATGGGCACTAGTTTGACCACTCAGCAGTTATATTTATTGTCGCGGATCACGCGCAAGTTGATTATTTCTTACGATGGTGATGAACCCGGACAGAATGCAATTGCGGATGCGCTAGAATTAGTCAAAAACAAACCGTTTGAAGTCGGCGTCGTAATGTTGCCAGATGGTCAAGATCCAGATGAATACATCAAGGCACACGGTTCTGAGGCGTTTAAGAAACAATTGGCCGATCATGTGTTAACACCGATTGCTTTTCAACTGCAGCGTTTGGCCGCCCAATATAATTTCTCTATTGATAGTGAACGGTTAGGATATGTGCAGGCTGCTTTACAGCAGTTGGTCACAATTGAATCAACGGTTGAGCAGGATTTGTATTTGCGGCAAATTGCTGATCAAGCGAACGTTGATCTGACGGCACTCAAAACTGAATTTGAAAATGCTTCACGTCAGTATCAACGCAAACAACGCGCAGAGAAACGGCAAACCCGGTTAACGCAACCAACAGATCCGACACCGCCGCCAGTTTTCAACGTGGTGTTGAATCGAACGGAAATTTCGGAACGCCGTCTGTTAAATTTAGCGATCACGGATGAGCGCTTATGTCAGCAATTACTGAGTGACGAGTCTTTCACTTTTAGTAATCCGCATATTCAGAATTTATTTTTACAATGGCAGGAATATCTGAAGACGCCTGGCGAACATCAAGTTGCCGGCTTTACAGATCACTTAGAACCAGAGATGCAGAAGCTGTTGTTAGAAATTGAAATGTCAGACATTCCGGATCAAATCAGTGACGATGAAATCAATGATTACATTCAAAACATCCAAGCAGCACGAATCGATTCGCGGATGCAGCAAGCGCAGCAACAAATCCGGCAAGCAGCAGCTCAAGGTGACGAGGATGCGCAAACGAAATGGTTGAATGAACTGTTACAATTGAAACGGCAGTTAAGTCAATAAGCACAACACAGGGGGCATAAATATGGCAGCAAAAGAAACAAAGAAACAAAAAGAGAAAAAATTAGATACAGCAGTCAAAGCCTTGATCAAAGCACATAAAGCTGACAAAGAAATTACCAATGAAGAGCTAGTTTCGACAATTGTGCAGCCATTTGCATTAGAAGACGAAGCCGTTGATGAATTATTTCAACAGATCGAGGATCAAGGTTATTCCGTCGTCGATGAAAATGGCGATCCAACTGTCCGCTCCCTCAAAAAAGTCAAAAAAGTAACCAAGAAAGACTTGGCTAATCTCTCGGCGCCAACTGGTGTCAAAATCAATGACCCTGTGCGGATGTACCTCAAGGAAATTGGTCGGGTACCACTGTTGAAAGCTGAACAAGAAGTTGAATTAGCTTTAAAGATCGAACAAGGCGACCAAGTTGCTAAACAAGCCTTGGCTGAAGCTAACTTACGTTTAGTCGTTTCAATTGCCAAACGTTATGTTGGTCGTGGGATGCAGTTCTTGGATCTGATTCAAGAAGGTAACATGGGCTTGATGAAGGCCGTTGAGAAGTTTGATTACCGCAAGGGATTCAAGTTTTCCACTTATGCCACTTGGTGGATCCGGCAAGCAATAACCCGTGCCATTGCTGATCAGGCACGGACAATTCGGATTCCTGTTCATATGGTCGAAACCATTAACAAGTTGATCCGGATCCAACGTCAATTATTACAAGATCTGGGTCGCGAACCAACACCAGAAGAAATTGGCGCCGAAATGGATATGCCAACTGAAAAAGTTCGCGAAATTTTGAAGATTGCTCAAGAACCTGTTTCCTTGGAAACGCCAATTGGTGAAGAGGACGATTCGCATTTGGGTGACTTCATTGAAGATCATGATGCGACGAGTCCAGAAGATCATGCTTCTTACGAGCTGCTCAAGGAACAATTGGAAAGTGTCCTCGACACATTGACCGATCGTGAAGAGAACGTCTTACGTTTACGTTTCGGACTCGATGATGGTCGGACGCGCACACTTGAAGAAGTTGGTAAAGTCTTTGGCGTCACGCGAGAACGTATTCGTCAAATCGAAGCTAAGGCATTGCGCAAGTTGCGTCATCCTTCTCGTTCCAATCAATTGAAGGATTTCTTGGAATAACCGTCAAATAGGTTTAAAAATATAAATTTTTGATTAACCGTAGTGAACTGATGCTACGGTTATTTTTTTACAGTGTTCACGAGAAAGTTGGTTGGTAATTTTTGTCGATTTTTCATCATTAACTATTCAATCAATTTGATGATTTTTCAAAGTTTATCACGCATTTCTTTGGTATAATTGACTTAATGAAATTGACATTGCGGGGTGGAATCGATCGTTAAATTATCTAAACGTTTGCAAGCAGTTGCAAACCTGACTCATCCATGGCGGCGAATTGCCGATATTGGTTCAGATCATGCCCATTTACCGATCTATTTACGGTCTACGGAACAAATCGATTTTGCGGTTTGTGGCGAGGTTATCGAAGGTCCCTATGAGATTGCACGCGACCATGTACAAAAAAGTGGATTTGCAACAGATTTACAAGTGCGCCTAGCTGATGGCTTGCAAGCAATTCAACCTGAAGATCGAGTTGAGTGTGCGGTGATTGCCGGAATGGGCGGCATGCTGATCACCGAAATTCTCGAGCGTGGTGTTGACCAATTGCGGTCACTGCAGGCCTTAGTTTTACAACCGAATCAAAATGTGGATGTGGTTCGCAACTGGTTGGCTGAGCACAGTTGGCAAATCAATGCCGAAGATTTGGTTTATGATGAGGGACATTATTATCAGCTAATTGCTGCCGTGCCAGTCTCACAGCCACTGCATTATCAACCAGTCGAATTATTAATGGGACCGAAGATGTTGGGTAACGTCGAAGCTGCCTCTGATTTTGAAAAGTATTGGCAGTTTCAACTGCAACAAAAGCAATTAGTCCTAGCACATTTGCAGCAAGCAACACAGCCACCTGCTGAAAAAATTGAGCACGTGCGCGCTGAAATAAAGTTGATCAAGGAGGGATTAGATGCAACCAACAGTTCAACAAATTATTGATGTGATGGCTGAAATTGCACCACCACAAAATGCCGAGCCTCATGATCCAATTGGTCTACAGATCGGCGATCGCCAACAAATCGTTCATAGAATTTTAGTGACGCTAGATGTTCGTCCAGAAGTTGTCGCCGAAGCAATTAAGGCAAAAATCGATTTAATTATCGCACACCATCCCTTGATGTTTCGGCCGGCACCACATTTGGATGCAGCCGATCCTCAGCAACGCATGTATATGGATTTGATCAAAAATAATATTTCTGTTTTTGCCGCCCATACAAATTTAGACGAAACAACTGGTGGCATGAATGATTGGCTAGCCGATCAAGTTGGCCTCCAAAAATGCCAGCCTTTTAATCCACGGCCTAAAGGATTTGCGAGTCCGCTTATTTATTTAGGGGTGATCGGCAACTTGCCTCAGCCACAATCCGTTCGTGATTTTGCAGAAAAGTGTCAGCAGTTATTCGGCGTCAACGGGTTGCGATTGACAACGCATGAACCAAACAAACTCATTCAACGTGTAGCAGTCATCGGCGGTGATGGTGGTAAATTCTATCCGGAGGCCATCCAAGCAGGCGCTGAGGTTTTGATCACGGGCGACGTTTATTATCATACGGCTCACGACATGTTGGCGAATGGATTGAGCGTGATCGATCCAGGTCATCATATCGAAAGCATTATTAAAGAAAAACTGCCACCGATTTTACAAGCAAAATTTGAACAACAGCATTGGCAAGTCGATATGATGAGCTCTCAATTAAACACAGATCCATTTGAATTCATTTAGTTTTGCAACTAGTTCATACTCATAACTTATTATTTGGAGGTCATTCCATGACAAAATACGAAAATTTAATCCCCCGTTTTTTGAAATATGTTAAAACAGAAACACGTTCCAATGAAGATTCCACCACGATTCCATCTGCACCTAATGAGGTTACTTTTCTGCACGAATTAGAGCAGGAATTGAATGAGCTCGGCTTGTCTGAGGTGAACTACAATCAAGATAATGCTTATGTGACAGCTTTGTTGCCTAGTAATCTCGATAAAAAAGTCCCCACGATCGGCTTTTTGGCGCACATCGATACTGCGGATTTCAATGCAGTCGGCGTCAATCCACAATTTGTTGAAAATTACGATGGTAAATCTGTCATTCAGCTCGATGATAAAGGTGAGTTTGTGCTAGATCCAGCTGAGTTTCCTAGTCTAAAAAAATATGCCGGTCATACGCTGATCACAACCGATGGCAGCACATTACTCGGTGCGGATGATAAATCAGGTGTCGCCGAAATTATGACGATGTTGTCCTATCTATTAGCAAATCCAGAAATTAAACACGGTGATTTAAAAGTTGGCTTTGGTCCAGACGAGGAGATTGGTACCGGCGCTGATAAGTTTGACGTGCCTGGGTTCCATGCCGATTTTGCCTATACGGTTGATGGTGGTCCCTTGGGTCAACTCGAATACGAAACATTCAGTGCTGCGGCTTTCAAACTGCATATCCAAGGTAAAAACGTTCATCCTAGTGGTGCCAAAGGGATTATGGTTAATGCCATTCAATTGGGCGTTGATTTTCAGGCTGCCTTTCCTAAAGATGAAACGCCAGAGACGACCGATGGACGTGAAGGCTATTATCACGTGTTAAGTTTCAACGGAACGGTTGAAGAAGTGGATCTGGATTATATTATCCGTGACTTCGATCAAACAGGTTTGGAGGCCCGCAAACAATTTGTCGTCGATCTCGTTGATCGGATGAATGCTGCCTACAAGGAACCTAGACTCACGCTGAAAATGTGGGATCAATATCAAAATATGATCGACGTCATGAAGGATCACATGGATGTGGTTCAATTGGCCGAACGTGCGATGGAAGCTCTAGACATCAAACCAGATGAAGAACCAGTTCGCGGAGGTACTGACGGCTCAAAGATTTCATTCATGGGCTTACCCACACCAAATATTTTTGCCGGTGGGGAAAATATGCACGGCCGCTACGAATATGTTTCAACTCAAGTCATGGAACAAGCAGTGGACGTTCTCTTGAAGATCAGTGAATTAAATGTCTCCGAAAATTAAAAACAACTCTAAACAGCAATTTGCATTATTTGCACACCCAGTTCAGCATAGTCTTTCACCCCAGATCCATAATTATGGCTTTGAAGTAAACCGCATTAGTGCGGTTTATTTTGTTATTGACAGTCAAGCAAGTGGGGCAGAGATTCGCCAACAAATTTTAGATTTACCCCTGGCAGGTTGTAATCTTTCGTTGCCTCTAAAAGAAACATTGCTGCCTTATCTAGATCAGATCAGTCCTACTGCGCAATTAATTGGCGCCGTTAATACGGTTAAGAATTCCGCTGGCCATTTATTCGGTGATAATACCGATGGCACCGGTTTCGTGTCGGATCTGCAAGCCCAAGGGGTGGACTTACCTCGTGCTCGCGTTTTATTATTAGGTGGTGGTGCCACCGCTCGCGCAATTTTGGTGGCTTTATCTCATGCTGGAACTTTGCAGGTGACCGTTGCGCAACGCGCCGGTTATCCACATTATCAACAAATTCAACAGATCATGATGCAACTAGCCGATCCAAATCTACACGAGCTGGATTGGTCAGCGTTAACCACGCTAGACTTCACAAACGTTGATGTGGTGATCAATGCTACCAGTATTGGTTTTGGACAAAATAAAAACGCCACACCGTTGCAGCGTGATCAATTAAAAAAATTGCCATCAACGACAAAAGTTTGGGATGTCATTTACGAACCCAGACAAACGCCATTACTGCAACTGAGCCAGCAACTGGGATTGGAAACTCACAATGGTCTCGGAATGTTAGTTCAGCAAGCAGCCGGTTCGTTCAAAATTTGGACAGCGAAAACATTACCAATTAAAGCAATCGAAACTTTTTTGAAATGAGGAAATTATCAATGATTATTCAATTTAAAAAGCCATTAAATCAGGAAATTCTAAAAGATATTTTAAATACAATGAAACAGGAACATCATCATGGTATTTTAGTCGACAATCACCTAGTTGTTTTCGATATTGACTCTTTTGATTTCAATGAACGACAAAAATCTGTCATTGATCGGATCGAGCAACATCAGCCACGGTATGTGTTGAGTAGTCGTGCATTCAAATCTGACGATACGATCATCAAGACCGCACATAATGAAATTGGCGGAAATAATTTTACGGTTATGGCTGGTCCTTGTTCTGTTGAAAATGAAGAAATGATCCATCGTCTGGCTGCAGAAGTTAAAGCCGCTGGGGCAACAGTTTTACGTGGGGGTGCATTTAAACCACGGACTTCACCTTATGATTTTCAAGGATTAGGCGTCAATGGTTTGAAATATTTGCGTGAAGCTGCCGACGAGAATGGCTTAGATGTGATCACAGAAGTCATGTCAGTTGCTGAAATCGAATCTGTTGGTCAGTATACGGATATTTTCCAAATCGGTGCGCGTAACATGCAAAATTACGAACTCCTCAAAGCCGTTGGTCGGACGCACAAGCCAGTTGCCTTGAAGCGCGGTCTTTCTGCTACTATCGACGAATTATTGAACGCTGCCGAATATATTGCTAGTGAAGGTAACTTTAATATCATGCTTGTTGAGCGGGGAATTCGGTCGTTTGATGGCACATACACGCGCAATGTCTTAGACGTGGGCGCAGTGCCTGTCTTACACAAACTGACGCACTTTCCAGTAATCATCGATCCTAGTCATGCGGCTGGTCATGCCGATCTAGTTGCACCGCTCGCATATGCAGGGGTGGCAGCTGGTGCTCAAGGCCTATTAATTGAAGTTCATCAAGACCCTGCACGTGCACTTTCAGACGCGGCGCAACAATTAACACCCGCACAATTCACGAAATTAGTGGATCATGTTAATAAAATTCGTGCCATCGATCATGAAGATGAACTAGAGGCCGCCGAAAAATCAGTCTATCAACAAGATTCCGATTCGGCAAATAATAATGGCTAGTTGGCAACTTAAGCTCGCTGATCAACAAACGCTGATCACAGTGGGAATGGCTCTGAGTGAAAAACTCGCTGATATTTTACCAGAACTCAGTGGACATCGAGTCCTTTTATTGACGGATGATCACGTGGCACCGTTACATCTGGCGCGCGTAAAACAACAGCTTGAAACGTTGGCTGCCGTAACGCCAGTAATTGTTTCAGCAGGGGAAGCCACAAAAAATCTCAATGAAGTTGAAAAACTTTACCAAATTCTCGTCGACAACCAGTTTAATCGGACCGATTATTTAGTCGCGTTAGGCGGCGGCGTGATCGGTGATCTGGGGGCCTTAGTGGCGAGCACCTATATGCGCGGCATTTCATTGATCCAACTTCCCACCACGGTCGTCGCTCAGTCGGACAGTAGCATCGGTGGCAAAACTGCCGTTGATTTTTCTCGGCTGAAAAATTTGATCGGCACTTTTTATCCGGCACAGAAAGTGATTGTTGATCCTAAATTTCTGCAAACATTGCCTCAGCACGAATTGGCTGCAGGTTTGGTTGAAGTGATCAAATCTTTGCTGATCAGCGCCCACCAGCCTGAAGATGCAAATTTGTTACATGAATTAGAGACGGAATTGAAGGCTCATTCGCAATTGCCATTATCGCTCTTATCAGTGCTAGTGACGCGCGGATTACAAATCAAGTCGAATCTAGTCACGCAAGACTTCTATGACTTTAAGGAGCGCCGCTATTTGAATTTCGGCCATACGATCGGTCACGCGGTGGAGGCACTCGCAGACGGGCAGTTGCGCCACGGAGAAGCCGTTAGTATTGGGATGGTTGCGATGATGACTGCCTTAGTCGCCCATCATGAATTGTCGCAATCAGTGTTAGATTTGACGCGCTCAATTTTAAAACAGTTAGAAGTGCCAACTGAAATTCCTTCCACGTTCAGTCATCAAGCTATTTTAGCAAAAACGAAATTGGATAAAAAAGCAAATGATCAAGGTATTGAGCTGGTATTGTTGCATGATATTGGTCAACCAGCTTTAAAGCGAGTGGCATTAACAGATTTTCAAGATTGGTTAGGATGGTCGTAAAATGGAATATGTTACTGCAGGAGAATCTCATGGCCCTTATTTAACGGCAATTATTTCTGGATTTCCAGCCAATGTTCAACTCGATCAGCAACAACTATTGGCTGATTTGCGCCAGCGACAGATTGGTTATGGTCGTGGCGAACGGATGAAAATTGAAACTGATCAAGTTCAAATTGTCGGTGGCGTTCGCTATGGTAAAACATTAGGCTCGCCGATTGCGTTGATGCTAGCCAATCGTGATTATCAGAATTGGCACGAAGTCATGTCCGTTTGGCCAACCGGCGCGGAAAAAAGTGCCACGGTGACGAAACGAATCATTACTAAACCACGTCCGGGTCACGCCGATTTAGTGGGTGGCCTGAAATATGATCAACAGCAGGATTTACGCAACGTCTTAGAACGAGCTAGCGCCCGGGAAACGGCGATGCGGGTTGCGGTGGGTAGTTTGTGTAAGCAATTTTTAAGTCAGTTTGGGATTGCAATCGTTGGTGCTGTGACTCAAATTGGTCAAGTTGCACTGTCAAAAGAACAACTTGAAAAGATTTCTCAGCCCAGTTCAGCGGCAAACTTTAAACGAGAAATTATCACGCCAATTTATGCGAGTCCCGTGCGGACAATCGATCCTGATACCGCACAGCGGATGCAAGCTGCCATTGATCAAGCTTATCAGGAGCAGACAACTTTAGGCGGTAAAATTCGAGTGGTCGTCCAAGGATTACCAATTGGCCTGGGCAGTTATGTCAGTGCTGATCAAAAACTTGATAGCAGATTGAGTGCAGCCTTGATGAGCATTAATGCAATCAAAGGCGTCAGTTTCGGTGATGGTTTTAATTTTGGTCGTGAAACCGGACGTGCTGCGCTAGATCCAATTATTTGGTGTAATCACAGTTTCCAGCGTGCAGCCAATCATCAAGGTGGTCTTGAAGGTGGTATGACCAATGGCATGCCCCTGGTGATTGATTTGGTGATGAAGCCAATTCCCACCCAGACAACTGGCGCACCTAGCGTAGATATGCAAACACATGAGTCTGTCGTGTCAACCGTAGAGCGTTCAGACATAACAGCTGTGCCGGCAGCTTCGGTAATTGCCGAAGCGATGACTGCCATCACGATCATGCAGGCTTTTTGTGAGATGTTTGGCCACGATGAAAATCAGCGGATTAAACAGAATTTCGATCATTATCTAGACTATCTCAAAAAAGGTGGCCTTGATCAAAATGACTGATCCGACTTTACAAAACCGTTATGAGCATGATTTACAACTTCACACTGGTCAATTTCTGCAGGGCGATTATCAAACACCAAGTGACAAAAGTATCTCTCACCGTGCGTTAATTTTCGGCGCGATTGCTTCTGGTCCAACGGTCATCGAAAATATCCTTGATTCCCAAGATGTCCAGACGACACAACTGGCCCTACAACAACTCGGCGTTAACATTACCACTGCAGGAAAAACGACCACTGTTCAAGGGCAAGCCGGTTGTAAGTTTGCCAAACCGCAATCGGCTTTAGATTTCGGCAACTCAGGCACAACTGCGCGACTTTTCCTCGGGTTATTGGCGCGACAATCCTTTTCGATCCAGATTCAAGGAGACGCGAGTCTGAGCCAACGCCCAATGGCACGCGTGGTGCTACCATTAACGACGATGGGAATGCAATCGCGTTATTTGGCTAAGTCTGGTTATTTACCGCTGTCGATTTTACCATCCTCAACGATTCACGGGATCCACTATCAAATGCCGATGGCCAGTGCACAACTGAAATCAGCGTTGATCTTAGCCGCCTTGCAAGCAGATTCGCCTACAGAAATTGAGCAACCTGCAGTCAGTCGTGATCATACCGAACGAATGTTGCGGCAATTTGGTGGAGGTGACAGTTTGCAAGTTCACGGGTTGAAGTTGTTGGTGTCGCCTTTGCAACATCCGTTACAAGCCCAACACGTCGTTGTTCCTGGTGACCCATCCAGCGCCGCGTTTCTGATCACCGCAGCCTTATTATTGCCACAAAGTCGATTGGTTGTGAAAAATCAAAGCTTAAATGAAACGCGAACCGGATTTTTACAAATTATCCACCAACTCGCACCCACGGCAGTGACGATTGGTTCGCAATCTGCCCAAAATCAGGGTGAGCCTGCTGGCGATATCTGCATTCATAGTGTGACCAATCGTTTGGCCGCATTTAGAATCGATGCTCATAATTTAGGTAGTCTGATCGATGAGATTCCTATTTTGAGTTTATTGGCAACGCAATGCGCGGGGACGACCGTTATTCGCGATGCGACTGAATTGCGCTACAAAGAAACCGACCGCTTAAGTGTGATCGCAACTGAATTGACTCAACTTGGCGCCAATATTACCGAGCAACCAGATGGCTTACAAATCATCGGGCCAACCAAATTGCACGCATCAGTGACCACTGCTGATTCACATAAGGATCATCGAATCGCCATGATGTTGGTGATTGCTGCCGTGATAATTGGTGACCGTTTTCCCATCAAGGGTCTGAATAGCATTGCCATTTCTAATCCCACTTTCATGGATGATCTTATTTCGCTGTTAAAGGACTGATCGATGATGTCAATAGTTCTTATTGGCTTTATGGGCGCGGGTAAAACGACTGTTGCCCAAACACTTGCTAAAACTTACAGTTTGGATTTTGCCGACACTGATCTTCAATTGGGCCGGCAATTTGCGCAGCCTGCAGGTGACTTGCTTCGGCGAGTCGGTGAAGACCAGTTTCGAGAATATGAATATCAGGTGATGCAGCAGATGTTGGCGGATGCGACGCCAATTATTGCAACCGGTGGTGGGATCATCGAATCGCCCGCGAGTCGTGTTTTGTTGCAACAAGAAAAAAAGGTGATCTGGCTAAATGTGGACTATCAAACCTGTTGGTCACGCATTGCCGGCGACCAAACGCGCCCATTAGCCACAAAATTGTCGTCGTCAGAATTGCAGGAACGTTTCAAGGTACGACAGAAATATTATCGACAAGTTGCCGATCTGGAAATTTCAGCCACAAAAAAATCTCCTCAGCAACTTGCTCAGGAGATTTGGCGTTTAACAAATATTAGAGATTAGGATCAACTTTGAAATTTAAGGGTGAGGCAGCTGTTTGTTCAGTGATCAGCTGGCCGATCAAATTTTGATAAGCCTTGATGGCAATATCAGCTACTTGTTGATTGGCCTCATCAATGGTTTTTTGTTTGTCGTCAGAAGTGATCGTGCTAATCTTTTGATCAGTTTGGAACAGATTTTGCCACATTTTTTGAGTCGCTTGATCTTGAGTTGAAGTCAATTGGCGAGCATAACGGCTCCAATTACGGTCGAGCAGAACACTGGCCTGTTTGAAAATCCAGTAAGCAGAATTGTTCGTGAAGTTTTCCTTGCCACGTGTATACATCGGCGGCACTTTGGCACCAGCGCTGTAGAAGGGAACGTAGACACTTTGAGCACTGACACCCATCGCCAGCCAATGAATCCCGACGAGACTGGTATCAACATTGGAACGTAGTTGTAGCAGATGAGATTCCTGCGTTGTGGCAACACTAATTGGTCGATAGCGTTTGGATGCGTTCGGATCGACGACTAAATCGTATTCGGTTCCTTGATAATGGTCTGATAGCACGCGTTGGGCCTGAGCTATCGTGATCGGATAATCAGGTTGTTGAATGAAGGGTAGTTCATAAGATTCAGGTTGTTGGCGCACTGACGGTGTTAATAACCGTTGACCACTCCAAACTCGCGGCGTGTTGTAGACGTAATCAGAATCATCTGTTGTGCCAAAGATCCGGCGGAAATTAAACGGCTGATTTTCTGGCCATAACTGATGACTAGCCACAAAGCTTTTCAGGTTAGGGGAATAAATAAATTGGTCTGGATCATCGAAATTAACGATCTGAATGGCCAATTGATTAGCGACAACCGCGTAACTGTCATCGGGAATACGCTGGGCAACCCACTGGTGTCCAGAACCAACTTCGAAATACCAGGCCTCGTTTTGATCGGCAAATAAAATACCGTTAGCCTCGGCACTGCCATGCTCATCGATAATTTTTCCCAGACGACAAATGCCTTCACGGGCGGTTTTGACATAAGGGAGGACGACGGTTACGATTGCCTCTTCGAGAATGCCTGTTTCTTCCTCGAAAGGATCGATCGCCAAGACTCGTTCATTCGCGTAGGCACTTTCGGTGGCACTGACGGCGACGTGATATTCGTTGATACCATCCTCGGCAAAAATGCCGTAACGGTCAGTCCATTCAGGGGTTGCGGAATATTGATAGGCAACTTCTGGTAAATCTAACGTAAATTTATTGGCTTTAGATGTGAATTGGGCGTGAATTTGTTGTTGATGCGCATTAAATTGCAAATATTTCGGCCAAGCTGTCTTGCTATCTTCATTGCGACCGATAATCACAGACCCATCGTTACTTGCTTGTTTACCAATTAAAATTGAGGTACATGAAGATCTTGAAATTTGTTTCGTCATTACTAGACTCCCTTGCTCGCGTGAATTGTGCTAAAATAAATTGAAATAAAATATCATTTTAAAAAATAGGAGGGCAAAAAAATGCCTTTAGTACATGTTGAATTAGTTGCCGGACGCACGCAAGAACAACTCAAATCTCTCGTCAAGGACGTGACCGATGCTGTCGTCAAGAATACCGGCGCACCCGCAGAACACGTTCACGTGATCTTGAATGAAATGCAGACAAATCGTTATGCAGTTGGTGGCGTCTTAAAAAGTGACGAAAAGTAGTCGCTTGTTGTTTGGCTAGCGGATGGCTTAATTAACGGCTCATTCGTTTGGTGGCATTAATGCCACTGGATCAAAGACGTAGGGTGAACTGAGAAACGCGTTATTGACTAGTGTATCTAAATGGCTAAATAGTGGGCTAGGTAGTCCGCTAAGCCATCCTGATCATTGGTGAGTGTCGTTACATCTTTGGCGAGACTTTTGATTGCAGGGGCACCATTGGCCATTGCCACGCCCCAACCAACATTAGTGAGCATCTCGCGGTCATTCTGTTCGTCTCCAAAAGCAATAATATCCGCAACCGGAATGTTGAAATAGTCGGCGACGTATTGAACGCCTTCGAATTTGTTGATGCCTTCGTGAACAATTTCAAGCGCGTTCACTTGGCCGCCCCAACTATTCAATTCGATGTGCGGATATTTTTGTTTCAAAACCGTTTTGATGTAATCTTGATCTTGATTATCCACAAAAATCGTTAATGAAGTTGGATTTGTTTTTAAAGACTGCTCGTTTAAAATTTGGTTGCTTTTTAAAACAGTCGGGAAAAATTCGATGTTTAAATCGGCAATTTGATCCGCGAACAGAAAGTTTTTCCCTTCGGCTGCAACCATTCGGATCGGTAAATCTTTTTTCAATTTTAAAACGTCAAAAACTAAATCACGAGGAATGGTTGAGCCTTTTTCACCAACCCATTGTTGGTCGGGAACGTGGATCAAGCCACCGTTGAAGTTGACCATGGGGCTTTGCAGGTGTAAATCGTGATAGAAGTTCTCGCTGATCCGATTGGGGCGGCCAGTGGCAATAGTCACGATGTTGCCGGCATCTTCGGCTTTCTTGAGGATTTCAGCGGTGCGGGGACTAATTTTTGATTGGTTATTTAAGGTGGTGCCATCTAGATCGAGTGCGATTAATTTTTTTGTCATGATTAGGATCCTTTGCGAAGCTGTTCAAATAGTTGTTGGAACGACTTTTTTCAGCTAACTTTTATTTGTTGCATTCATCCATTTTAACAAAAATTGGCGTCTTTATAAAGACATGCTGTTTTTTAAAAGCGATGGTTGCTGATTTTTTACGGTAATTGTTGAAGCTCGCAAGAAACGGTCGATTTATTTCGATTGCGCTTTAAGAAATTTCTCGGTATAATCGGGGGCAGGGAGTGAGTTTATGGCAACTGATGAGCAGAAAGAAAAAATGTTAACCGCCCTTGAGGCAGTGATCGATCCTGAGCTCGGTATCGATATTGTTAACTTGGGACTAATTTATGATGTTGATCTCGATGAAGATGGTTTAGCGACCGTCAACATGACTTTGACGACGATGGGGTGCCCACTGACCGATTATTTATCGGATCAAATCAACAGCGTCCTTGAAGCCTTGCCTGAAGTCACTGATGTCGATATCGAGCTTGTTTGGTATCCGCAATGGACGCCTGAATTAATGAGCCGCTATGCGCGCATCTCACTAGGCATCGGCTAATTTGATATCTGACCAAGAACTCGCTGAGATTACGGTGAGTTTTTTTAGGTAGTGGCCTTTATTGCAGCTTGTTTAAAAAAGGGTCTTTGAACACACTGCTACTAAGCAAATGAAGATGTTAACCCCAGTTCTCCCCAGGGCTTCAAGCAAGCAGAACTAATGATACAAAACGAATGAGACGTTGATTCCAGTTCTTCACCAAGCTAACTAACAAGCTACAAAAAAAGGACAACCATTTTCACTGGTCGTCCTAGACATTAACAGAGCTTATTTCTTGCTAGCAAGATACGCTGACAAATGTTTGATGTCTTCATCGCTAGGATCGAATTCCCCAGCCTTGATTTGGTGCAACTTTTCAACGCTGAAATGGCTCTCAAACGCAATCTGCGTATCTGTGAGTTCCTTACGTTTCTGTAAATCAATTAATTCTTCCGCAATTTTTGGCAATGACATAAAAATACCTCCTTGAGTAACACAAGTTAATTTTACCATTAATTCAAAAAATAGAGAAAGTAAATGTAGGTGAAAATATGGATGTTAATCAATTAGCAAATTTTCCAACGACAGAATTTACCGCTTTTTCAACCGCAAAGATGAGTTATTTCTTACCATACACAGTCAAAACGACTCAGGAAACGATCAAAGATTTCTTCGGCGCTGACTTCGGTAAAAAAGCCGATATTATCAATGATCAATTAGTTGTTCTAGGCAGTGAAGGCTGGTCGCCGGTTCAAAAGGGTAAAATCATTGCTAAGTTTGTCAATAATAAATATAAAGTGATCGACGTTGACTATTACCGTCATAACTTCAACGATCCGATCATCGATGAATCAGGCATGGGCATTCACTAAGCCAACCACGCGGTTATATTTGCGAGTTGATATTCAGGAATTGTTGCAGATTCGCTCGCTTTTAAATGAGTGAGCAACCGCGGCGTTTTGGTGTTGATGATTTGGCGCAGGATCTGAACTGATTCGAAATCGCGTTTGCCGTCGTCACGCCCAGTTATGCTTTGTAAGACAATTTCTGGTGTTAAATAGGGGTCCACTGGTGCAATCACGATGATTTTGTGGTTGCTCTTTTTTTGTGCAATTCCAGCCGCCGCTAGCGCAGTTGAGGCGCCGATCGTGTAGTTGTCTGCAATTTGATAATGTTTGATCGTCGGTTGAATTTGTTGCGCGCCGGTCATTGTTAATGAAATCAGCTGATTATCGGTTAAAATTGCGCGTAAGTCATTGGGTTGACTGGCAATTTTCGTTGAATCAGTTAGGACGCTGATTAAGCGGATTAAAATAGTTTTGTCAGACGGCGTTAATTGGGCATCATCACCGCCCAAAAACTTCGCCAACGTTGAATTGACATCCACCGCAACGGTGACGTGGTCGATGTTGAGGCCGAGTTTTTGAGCATAGGCAGCCGCTAAAACTAATGGCAACTGCTCTTGACCAATTACAAATTCCAGCGGTGTCGGCGCTGTATTTTGAGCAGCTAAATTAAAAAGCGCGGCGATTTGAGGAACGAGCGTCAATAGTTGGTCAGCACTCACAAGTTGCACATTGGCAGCGGCCGCCTGTAATTCGGCGATTGCTGCTTCTGGAGTTGAACTGGTGGCGATTTGAATATTTTCGTCAGCTTGAATGGACGCCAACTCATCTTGAACAAATTGTCCCACCTCAGTCGGATCATAAAAGCCGACAAGTTTTTGCGTGGGTAACAAATTAGCGGCCAAGGCCACAATTAAGTCTGGATCGGCGCATGCAAAAATTTGATTTGGTTCAGAAAATGCGGACAATAATAACACCGCTAAATCCGCTTGGGTCATCGTGGCGCCGTGGAAGGTTTCGCCGAATGCTAAATCGTCATTCAGATCGACCAACGTCGCCAGCTTCTTTTTCTTGAAAGTCTGGGCGAGGGCGGTTTCAACGGTCTTTGCGATTTCAGCGGCGGTTTGGTCAGACATGAATGTTTGCACGATCGTCTGCAGAATAGTCGCGGGTTCTTGATCGGCAAATTTAGCCGCACTTAATTGTGTCGGCAAAGCAATTGAATCGGCTCCAGTTTGCCATAAAGCGGTGGTAGCAGGAATTTCTTTTTGATTATCTTGGCTATTTACATAAATTGTCATAAAATCGCATCCTAATCGAAAATATTGTTTAATACTCAACTTCATTGTAGCGTAACCGATTACAAAATTACAGGTCAGCGGTTAAAAATGTCGCACTCTTTCGTAAAAACCTTCTGAAAAACGCACTAGAGTCTTAAGATAGCTTTATCCTCGCGGGCTTTGCTATAGTAATAATAAAGCTTGAGAAAGTGGGCGCAAAGATGAAGCCATATATTAAATTTTTGATGATGATCGTTGTTTCAACCGTAATCATGTATGGATTGATGTTTTTTAATATTTACCAGTTTGGTGATTATTTTTTCAGTCAAACAATGTTCTGGATGGCGTTGTTGATGGGTGCGACGATGGCAATTGTGATGTTGCTATTCATGTGGCCAATGTACAAAAATAAACGACTTAATCGGCTGATCATTCTGGTGAGTGTGCTGATTTTTGGAGGTTCATTATTTCTGGTGCGCAGCCAAACAACGGTCAATGATGCTGCCTGGCTACGTGGGATGATTCCCCATCATTCGATGGCCATATTAACGAGCAAACGCGCACACTTGAGTGATCCTGAAGTCAAAGCGTTGGCCGAAAAAATTGCGATCACCCAACGTCAAGAAATCGAACAAATGGCAGCCTTACTGGAACAACTAAAAAAATAAACTCATTTGACGACGACGATTTGATCCAACATTGAATCGATTTTTTACGGCAAATATTTTGCTATTTTGTTAAATCTTGTCGTTTTTTTGCTATTTAGGGTCTGGTTCGCTAAAATAAATATTATGGATTATTTATCGCGATTACATCAGTTGTGCCAGCCATATACTGAAGCGCTCAACTTACAATTACAATTAACAGAAGTCGATCGGTGCGTGGCGGAAATTCAAGCCGGTCAATTACTTTCACGACCATTTCCCTTACTAGGTCTCAATGATGATGATTGGCTGACGTTCCTAGAAATCGCCAGCGCGCAACCGCACTTACAACTTCGAGTCAATTCAGATTATCGGGTGATCGATCAACTGCTGCATAATTTTCGCAAGTTTTTGCAATACCATTTTGGCCAGTGGACGTTGATCAACCAACAAGCTGTGGCAATGTGGACGAAATTTTGGCCCTTCCGCCGTTATTTAGAATTAATGGCCGGCAATGGGTTATTAGCGAAAGCTTTGCAGGGCCGAGGACAATCTGTGATCGCCACCGATAGTTTTGCCTGGCAAGGCGAGAATCAAACGGGCCGACAATTATTTTTCCCTGTTCAAAATTATTCGGCCACTGCGGCCATTACTAAGTTTGGCGAGCAAGTCGATACTATTATTCTAAGTTGGAGTCCAGACCGCGATCCGTTAGACTGGTGCTTGTTACAACGAATTCGTCAGCTACCCAATCACCCGGATCTGTTAGTGATCGGTGAGAAATTCGGCGTGACCAATAGCGAATTATTTTGGCGCACGCAGCCAACGAACTTTTCGGCGCAGATTCAATTAACGAATCGTTATCTACCGCGTCGTGATTTAGTCGCTGAACAATTATTCTTGTTTCGGTAAATCCATTGGAGCGTAATTTTAATGAAAAAAAAACTTTTTATCGACCTGATCTTGGTTATTTTGACCTTCTTAATATTTGTCAGCTTTCGTCAAAGCGAACAGCGCAATAACGAAAGTCGGTTGAATCGTAACGGGATGTCCGTCGAAAGTTTGATCTTGACTGACGCCAAAAATCAGACGGTTTTATCGACCGTACAAAAAATGGCCAAGAGTTCCGTCACCAATTTCCAGTTACAAATGATCAGCCGCAAAGACCCCAATCTGTCCTACGTCTATGCCAAAGGAAACAGCAACGACAGCTTACCGATGATTTCTGGTCGTAGTTTTAGTAAGAATGATTATCTTTCTGAGGTGCCGTTCGTGATTCTCGGCACCGATCTCACCAAAGACGCTTATCAACCCCAATCACAAATGTATTATCATTTAGGTGAACGTTATCTGGCAGTGATCGGCGTTGCCGGTGAGAAAACAAATTCTGCCATTAATCGGCATACTTTTTTGTCTTTATCACCCAATCAAGATCTCGCCAACACCGTTCGAACTTCTAATTTCCGGATCATCTACGATCCAACGACTACTAAACCCACTGATACGAAAAAAATCCTGGCTATTTTTGGTGCGAAAAATACGACTCGTTTGGTCGATAATTCAACCGTTAAACGTGAACGTCAAGGTTGGTTTGAGCGTTCAGGGATGATCCTGACTCAGACGATTTTGATTGTGGCTTTAATGATCATTATGACCTGGATATTGGTTTACCTGATTATTTTTGCGACTAAGAATTTTCAGCTCGGTGGTTTTTTAAAGAATCAGTTAGCGTTGAATATGATCGGGCGACTTGCGGGTCACTTGGTGATTGCCACAGGGATCGGATTCGTGGCTGGCTGGCGTTTACAACCGATCGAACAACCAGCGATTATCTTGGGAATCATTGCCGCGTTCGATCTGGTCATGATTATCGTGACTTCAATTTACCTCAGTCATTCACAGCCTTACGCGCATTTGCGGGCGGCAATCAAAAAGAAAGCGTGAGTTGAATTAGATGGAATTACCCGTTGCATTTATTGAAAAATACCAACAATTATTAGGCGAGTCTGAAGCGACCGCGTTTTTGGCAAGCTTTGCGGAGCAAGCGGTAACAGGATTTCGTTTGAATCCTAAAAAGGTTTCGACGACCAAGCTCGAAAATATCCGTCAAGAATTTCAATCTATCCCTTGGAGTTCAAATGGATTCTATGGTAAAAGTTCGGGGCATTCGATGGCGCAGATTTCCGGTTCCGTTTACAGCCAAGAACCCAGTGCCCAAGCAGTTGCCACTTTAGCTGATCCACAAGCTAATTGGCGCGTACTCGACCTTTGTGCCGCACCCGGTGGTAAAACCACGCAGTTAGCCACTCTGTTGAACGAAACGGGCTTATTAGTCGCCAATGAAATCGACGGGCAACGTGTCAAAGCCTTGTCAGAAAATGTCGAGCGTTTCGGCTATAGCAATGTGGTGGTTACTAATCACGATCCAGATCGATTGGCGGAACTCTTACCCAATTTTTTTGATCAAATCGTGATCGATGCACCATGTTCAGGGGAAGGCATGTTTCGTAAGGATCCTGACGCTATGCAATATTGGTCACCTGAATACGTTCAACAATGCCAAGATCGGCAACGGGCAATTTTAGCGGCGGCCTTAAAAATGTTGAAGCCGAATGGACAGTTAGTTTATTCGACGTGCACTTTTTCACCCGAAGAAGACGAAGAAAATATCGCTTGGCTGTTAGCTAATTACCCGGCATTATCAACGGTAGTACCGACACAAACTTGGCCTGGCGTTGCCAGTGGACGACCAGAATGGGGCGCGCAAAACTCACAATTATTGAACGCGCGCCGTTTCTGGCCGCAACAATTGCAGGGCGAGGGCCACTTCATGGTCAAGTTGCAGGCACATGATTTATTCGTGACTGATTCAAACATTGCTGTTTCTCAAAAACCAGCAAAAAAGAAAGCACGTCGACAACCAGTTGCTTCTGCCAAACTCGACAAAAACCAGCAAGCATTGTTCGATCAATTCATGGCGGCCACCTTCGTTCAAACACCATCATGGTTGACGCAGACGTTGCAGTTAAAAGGCGACCAATTATTTGCGGTTCCCACCGAATTAGCGTCGATTACAGCTTTGAAATTTGTGCGCCGTGGTCTGTGGTTAGGGGAGTTCCGCAAGAATCGCTTCGTTCCCAATCACGCCTTGGTCATGGCCACAGCTTCAGATCAGTTCAACGACATCATTGAATTGACTGATGAGCAATTACCACATTATTTACATGGCGAAACGATCAACATGAGCCAGCAGTTAGCTAAAGGCTGGTATCCAGTCGTTTACCAGAAACAAATCTTTAGCTGGGGTTATCTGGTTGGTCAGACGTTGAAAAACTTTTATCCGAAAAATTTACGTTTTTAAATTACCTTGTCTCAATTGCCGGCTAGTGTTGGCGATTGAGCTTTTTTATTTGGGCAACCAATTATTATCGCTTATCGATATATTTTTATTGATAAAGATTAATTCTCGTGGTATTATTTCGTTAGATTAAATAAAGAACGAGGTTGAACGAATGAAAAAACGGATTCTCTTTTTAAAAGCAGTTCTGGTTCTTGCGGTGCTAGTTGTGCTCATGTTTGGGGTGCTCGTGACTACGCAATTCTTCACTAGTGAGCATCAACAGCCAGTTAGCGCGTGGCTGTTCGTTGCAGTCGTATTGATTGCGATCGCGCTCATGATTTATATTGCTTATTTACTTAATCAGTTATTGAACTTGATCGATCATGATCGGACTTTTTCAACGGCTTCATTGCCAGTGGTCAGGAAAATAACCGCCTCGATATTCGCGATCGGTATCGATGCGATCGGAATCATGCCTTTTGTCTTCTTTGCGGCAGATGCTGACGATGCACCCGGCTTAGTGTTAATGGGCGCAGGATTGGTGTTCATTCCGTTTGCAGTAGGTGTTTTCGCGACGGTCTTGGAACAACTGTTGATCAACGCTATCACAATCAAAAAAGAAAACGACTTAACGGTCTGAAAGGTGAGCTCATGGCAATTATTGTGAATCTGGATGTTTTGTTAGCACAACGCAAAATGAGCGTCACCGAACTTTCGGAACGGGTCGGCATTACGATGGCGAATTTATCGATTTTAAAAAACGGCAAAGCTAAGGCAATCCGTTTTTCAACGCTTGAGAAATTATGTCGCGTGCTCGATTGTCAGCCTGGCGATCTGCTAGCCTTTCAAGACGAGGAGAGTTAGATCAAACGTGTTGCAATTTTTTTGGTCCTGACCTATACTCATCATGAAAACTAAAACGCGATGACGTTCGCGGGACTATTATTTATTTTAAATAATTGATGACGTCTGCCAGCTTATTTATGCTGGCAGGCGTCTTTTTTGTTTTCAAACGTGCTTAAAGTCATTGAAACTTCCGGTTAACTTGAGCAATGTTTAAATCTAAGACCGGTTTTAAGCATTGCTCGAAGTTAATCCTCAGTTTCAACCCATGACTTTAAGCACTCTAAACGTGCTCAAAGCTACTGAAATTTCCGGTTAATGAACTCATTCAAAAAATCTAAAAGCAGATTTTATGAATGAGTTGCATTAATCCTCCATTTCAACCCGTAGCTTTTCGCACTCTCAAAACTTTAAGGAGGTTTTTGTATGTCAGTTTATATTGAACAGGTTAAGGCTCGTGAGATTTTTGATTCTCGTGGTAATCCTACGGTCGAGGCGGATGTTATTTTGTCTGATGGGACTTTGGGTCGCGCTGAAGTGCCATCTGGTGCTTCGACTGGTGAGTTAGAAGCCGTTGAATTGCGTGATGGTGGTTCGCGTTTGCAAGGTAAGGGTGTCAGCAAAGCTGTTAACAATGTGAATACAGAGATTAACGATGCACTGAAAGGTGTTTCACCTTTTAACCAAGGCAATGTTGATCAAATTATGATCGATTTAGATGGTACTAAAAATAAAGCTCGTCTAGGTGCCAACGCCATTCTCGGCGTCTCGATGGCGACGGCACGTGCTGCTGCCAATTATCAGAAAGTGCCGCTGTATCGTTATCTTGGTGGTACTGACTTGGAGTTACCACAGACTTTTCATAATGTCATCAATGGCGGCGAGCATGCGGATAATGGGATCGACATGCAAGAATTTATGATCACTCCGGTTGAACGTACTAGCTTCCGCGATGGTTTTGAAAAAATTGCCAATACTTATCATACCTTGAAAAAAGTCATCGAAGCGGCCGGTTATCAATCTGGACTCGGTGATGAGGGTGGTTTCGCACCAGATTTGAAGTCTTCTGAAGAAGCCTTGCAAATGTTACACGAAGCCATTGAAAAAGCCGGCTACACACCTGGCAAAGAAATTGCTATTGCCTTTGATGCGGCTGCTTCGTATTTCTATAACACAGAAACAAAACAATACGATTTTGAAGGCACTCATAAATCCGCGGATGAAATGAGTCAATATTACGAAGATTTACTGAATCAATTCCCTGAGATTATCTCGATTGAAGATCCATTCAGTGAAGATGACTGGGATAACTTCGAGAAGGTTACTGCCAAGATGGGTGATAAAGTCCAAATTGTGGCTGATGATCCGGTCTGCACCAATCCTGAATTAATCACTAAGGCAATCAAGAATGGAATGGCTAACTCAATTTTGATCAAGTTGAACCAAATTGGCACAGTCACCGAAACACTTGAAGCCATTCGTCTTGCGCGTAAAAATGGTTATACGACAATGATGTCACATCGTTCAGGCGAAACTGGGGATACCTTTATCGCCGACTTTACGGTTGCAACGAATGCGGCACAGTTGAAATCTGGTGCGCCTGCACGTTCTGAACGAGTTGAGAAATACAATCAATTATTGCGGATCGAAGAAGAATTGGGTGACAATGCGCGTTTAGCTCGTTTCCCAAACAATATTGATTTTGATTAAAAGCTCAAATATAAAGATGTTTGTCTGCGAATGATTGATGCGTCCACTGAGAATTCATTTGGTTGAAGTTTCAGTGGACGTTTTTAATCGTTTGGGAAAAACAGTGAGTAAGGGGCATGATCTGATGGTGAGTGAAAAAATCAGTGGTCGTTCAAACTTCGAAGCACAATTCGCTGAAAAATCTGGGTTAACCCAAGAACAGGTTCAACAAAAAAGAGCACAGTTTGGTGTCAACGAAATACCCGTTCATGAAGATA
This sequence comes from Lapidilactobacillus mulanensis, assembly GCF_003946215.1. GTDB lineage: Bacteria > Bacillota > Bacilli > Lactobacillales > Lactobacillaceae > Lapidilactobacillus > Lapidilactobacillus mulanensis. The sequence continues at coordinate 6,795 of NZ_RHOW01000016.1, read as the reverse complement.
ATCCATTGATGGGGACGCTTAAACGCCTATGAAATCCAATTTCGTGGTTGCTTGAGGCGGCAATTATTTTCGAATTTATTCTAGGCAAACAATTCCAGGCAGCCGTCGTCATTCTGTTATTACTCTTTTCAGCAATCGATGGCGAAATTCAAGAACAGCGTGCCAAAAAAGCAATCGGATTCTTGCATCAGAAGTTGCAGGCTTCCACTCGTATTCTGCGTGATGGCATTTGGCAAAGCGTCGTCGCCAAAGAATTAGTGCCTGGTGATATTGTTCATTTGAAAGCCGGCGATATCGTCGCTGCCGATCTGAAAATTCTGCGTGGTGTGATCAGCGTGGATCAAGCGGCTTTGACCGGTGAATCTGCGGATGTGACATTGCAGAATGGGGAACAAATAAAGTCTGGTTCAACCGTGACTCATGGTGAAGTTATCGCTGAAGTGAGTGCGATCGGCTCACAAAGTAGTTATGGGCAAACGGTTGAACTTTCGCAAAACTCCGAAGCGCCTGGTCGACTACAAACCTTACTTTTCAATATTGTTCGTTATCTTGCTTATTTGGATATTATTTTGGCCATTATCCTAGTGATCAGCGCGCTGGTCAAAGGCAACTCATGGCAAGAACTGTTACCATTCTTGGTTATTTTATTTATTGCGACCATTCCGATTTCAATGCCATCCAGTTTTACCGTTGCCAATTCGCTAGAAGCCAAAAAATTAGCTCAGCAACAAATATTAGTGACGGGATTGACTGGTATTCAAGAAGCGGCCAGTTTAGATGTGTTATTGATCGATAAAACTGGCACCTTGACTAAAAACAGGTCACAAATTGCGAAAATGATTAGCTATGACCGTCAATATACTGAGAATAATTTGCTCCAGTTTGCCGCGGCAGCTGCCGATGAATCATCTCACGATACCATCAACAGGGCGCTTTTGAAGGAATTTTCTCATCGGCAACTTGAGCGACTAAACCGCGTTGATTTCAAAACGTTTGATCCCGCGGTGAAGTATTCGACTGCGACAATTATCCTCAACAAGCAGAAACAAACCGTCATCATGGGTTCACCGACGACCTTGCAGACAATGGGAACTGCTCCAGCAAATATGGATCACGATCTCCATGATCTGAGTGCAATCGGCGCGCGAATCTTAGCAATTGGTTTGCAAAATGGTCCGGCTGAGGATTTTCAACTGATCGGTTTGATGGCGTTAACGGATCAGCCGAAACAAGATGCCAAAACGGCCGTTCAAAAATTGCAACGGCGTGGGATCAAAGTCATGATGCTGACGGGTGATACGCCGGAAACAGCACGTGTGATTGCTAAATCAGTCGGTATTGGTGATCACATTGCCGATGTCAACGCTGCTGGCCAAGATCCACTTGCTTACGATGGTTTCGCTAACGTCTTTCCGAAAGATAAATATGATATCGTCAAGTCTTTACAGGATCGTGGGCAAGTCGTTGGTATGACTGGTGATGGTATCAATGACGCGCCGGCATTGAAGCAGGCCGATGTAGGGATTGCCGTTTCAACTGCAACGGATGTGGCTAAACGTGCAGCCAAAGTTGTGCTGACGCATGATCGTTTATTGGACATGATGCAAGTAATCGACAGTGGTCATCGTGTGTATCGACGGATGATGACCTGGACGATCACGAAATTGGCTAGAACTGCCGAATTAGCAGCATTATTAACTTTCGGGTTTATTTTCACCGGTTTCTTTCCGGTGTCATTAAGTTTGATTGTGTTTATTGTGGTCATGAATGATTTGGTGACATTGGTTTTAGGAACCGATCATGCGGTTCCGGCGCAGCAACCGGTGCATTGGGATTTGCCGAAATTAAGCAAAATCGCCGCGATTTTCACGATTGGTTGGTTAGCACTCGGTTTAGGGTTACTCTGGTTTTTTGTGACCCAAACGACACTGTCGCAGGGTGAAATCAGTTCGGCAATGTTTCTTTATCTGATTTATTCAGCGATGACGACCATTCTCATGACGCGAACAGAAGGGGCTTTCTGGCGTTCAAGACCAAGTCGATGGGTCTCATTCATGGTCGGCTTGAATGTGGTCCTGGCCACCTTATTAGTTGCAACCGGGATATTGACCACGATGATTTCTTGGTCATGGATTCTGCTGATCATCGCCAGCGTTGCGATTGCCACACTGGTACTTGATGGGGTTAAGATTCAATATTATCGCCGTCAAAAATAACCTCATAAAAAAACAGCGTCTCAACAATTGATTTTTCTAATTGTCGAGACGCTATTATTTTATGTTTCGCGATTGAACCGAATTTGATGCGGATCTAAACCAATTTGTTCTGTAAAGCTTATCAATTCGGGACTCAAGATCAATTCTATGTGTTGCAAGTCTTTAATCGTTTGACAGCCTAATACCGGCAACATCTGCTCGAATTCAGTTAACCACGCTCCGAAAATAGCGATCATTTCGGTGAGCGGGTGGTGTAGAGCCAGGTGCAAGAAATAGGCGGACATGCCGACGAAATCGGCGCCTAATGCGAAGGCCTTGATGGCTTGCCAAGGTGTGGAAATGCCACCGCTGGCGAAAGTGATTTTTGACGTCCTGCTAGTCGCTTGTTGCAATGCTAACCGTGATAGGAGACTTTCTACTAGGGTCAGTCCAAAGTCGCTGTAATCAGACACTAGCGCCTGTGACCGCCGTCTATTTTCAATGGTGATGAAATTCGTTCGGCTAATTCCGGAGAGATCAAGATTTTCAAGGCCTAGTTTCAGTAGTGAATCTTGACTAGCAGCACTCATGCCAAATCCGACTTCTTTGGCGATGATCGGGGTTTGCGTGCCGATCGTTTTTTGCAATTCATTTAATGAATCCGTCCAATGGAAATCTTGGTCACCTTCGGGCATCGCAAATTCTTGGGCGGCATTGAGATGGATCTGGAGGGCATCCGCCTGCAATAAATCGATCATTTCCTGGGCAAACTGAGGTGACTTGTCTGCACCTAAATTGGCGAAAACCACACATTCGGGATTCAACCGACGCGCAGCAATAAAACTGTCTGCTAGTTCAGGTTGGCTCTTGAGAATACTCATGGAACCAACGGCCATCGGAATTTTGAAATGCGCGGCCAATTCAGCAAGTTTTTCATTGATCGGCATGGCTTCTGCTGTGCCGCCAGTCATGGCGTTAATGTATATTGGATAGTTTATTGGTTTATGAAAGAGCAGCTGTTCAAGATGAACAGCTGCCATATTTGTTTCTGGCAAGACAGGGTGCATCAGCCGAACCTGTGCGAATTGATCACGGTCAAATTCTGGCTGTCGATATAAACGCTCTGCAATGGCGAGATGTTCTTTTTTGCGTTGTTCTTGTTGTGATCGTGGTGTCATACGATTGCCTCGGAAAGATCATAGACGGATAGTGGCAATGTCGTGATTTGATGTTGACCCCATTCCGAAATTAGCCGGGCTTGATCGACATAGCGGTCGGTGATCACGATACCGCAATCGCCGCCACCAGCACCGGAAAACTTGGCCGCACCGCCACAATTTTCGGCGATTTGACACAATTCTTTGAGCGCGGGTGTTTCAATGTTGACCCCAGAAAAAGCGCCAAGTTGTCGCAAGATCACACGATTTTCACGAATGCCACTTTTAACAACGGCCAAATTTTGAGCACGAATTCCGGCGATAATACTCTGAACACATTTTTGACTTTGAAGGAGGAATTCTTGGTACTGATTTTTCTTAGCAAATTTCGCGATTGTAATTTTATCGACTAAACGACTCGTTGAAGCGGGGGAACCGGTCCAACCGATCAATAATTCCAATTCATCGGGCACATGTAAGATCTCGATCTTCAATCCTGGCCAATCGCTGGCTAAAACTTCACCGAGCGTATCGTTCTTGAGCACTGTACGTAGCCAATCTTTATCAAAGGTGCTAAAAGCCAGCCAACCACCGAAGACGCTCGCGGCAATATCGCCCAATGAACCGTTGCCTTGAATATTAAAGTGGGCAATTGCGGCCAACTTGAAAATATCCAAGCGTGAAAGATTCAATTGATAGAATTCACTTAGGGCTTTGACGGTTGCAACCGTCACGGCCGCTGAACTGCCCAGACCAAATTTACGGCCACCATTATCTTCTAACTGACTATTGATATTCAGGTCGTAGATCCGCAATGGTTTGCCCAGCTCTAACGCTAATGTTTCGACAACGCGAATGCCTTCAAGAATATAGTGAAAGGGATTATCGCGATTATCGAAAACCATTTGGTCGCCTTGACGACGCCAATGAAAATCCGTTTCCGCGTATTGTTGTGAATTGATCGTACCTTGAACTTCCGCCTCAGAAACAGTCACGGTAATAAAACGATCCAATGCAACTAAAATTGCTGGATGTCCTGGCTCCAGTACGGCATATTCGCCGGCAATATACAATTTACCAGGAGCTTTGACAGTAATCATTTAATCGATTCGACCCTTCAAATTTATTTAGCGACCAATTGGGCACCCGACCCCGGTCGACAGAGTGTATATGTTAAATCAGGTATGCGGTTTTGTAAATAATTGGTGATTGTTTCGATATCCTGCAGTTGACATATTAATTTAGGATTGGGTCCAGCGTCAAGCGTTAGGTAACAATTTAAACCTTTCGTACGAATTTCACGTACAATTTCCCAGATTTTTAAAGTTTCAGGGGCAAAATAAGTGAACGGTGGATCCGCGCTCAATGTGGTGGCGTGCATCTGCATGGCGTTGGTTTCGGCGAGCGCGCCGATTTCCGCGATATCTTGGTTGGCAATGGCTTTTTCCATCTTGGGAATGGCTTGCTCGGCGGTTTGTGCCCAAGCTGAGAAAAACGGGGACGTCTCCACACTGGCTTGCATCCCTGCACCCGACAAAACTTTCTTGCGACCTTGATCGACTAGAATTGCCAAGACCGCAATGGGAAAATCGACGGTTTCTGTGATCGGCTCCGCAAATGAAGACTGATCATCCACACCGGCATGCCAAACGACGAAGCCGCCAAAAATAGAACGGCTCGCTGAACCGGAACCGTGACGCGCCAAGATCGAGAGCTCTCGTTGCGACAGCTGCAAATCTGCTGCCGCACTGGCAGCGACTGCTAAGGCTGCGAAAGCCGAGGCAGACGAGGCGAGGCCAGCAGAGGTCGGCACATGATTGACGGTCTTAACAACGGCGGCTTGGTCGCGACCACTCAGCGAACGCACCCGATCAAGCACGCGTTTGACTTTTGGTGAGACAGGTTGTGCTTCACTGCCGAAAAAGAACTGGTCTTCTTTTTGATCAACAAAATCGACGCTAGTTTCAGTATAAAACTGATCTAACGTCAATGATAATGAACTATTGTAGGGTAACATTTCCGCAACATCGCGTTTGCCCCAGTATTTGATCAGCGCGATATTTGTATAGGCACGTGCTTTACTCATGATTTTTCTCCAACTCGTGATGATCGGCCGCCAATTCGGTTAACCATGTTTTTTCGGTAAACTGTTCTTGTGCTTTTTTTGCGGTGGCTTGGTCGGTAAAATAACCGAAGACACAACCACCAAGGCCACCTCCGGTTAATTTCGCACCTGACGCGCCTGCGATAATTAATCGGTGGATCAACGTGTCGAGTTCAGGAGTGCTGACCTGCAAGGACTCGAGTGCCGCTTGATTTTCGGTCAGGAGCTGGCCTAGTTGTTGCTGAGCTATGGTGGTGTCAGTGGCCAGTAATGTTTTGACTTGAGGCGCTAGCTGGGCAATTCGATCCATTTGTGCTTGCCAGAGTTGTGGCTGATCACGATGCAATGCCGCGACCTTCTGAATAGCTTCGCTGGTGCGGCCGGTGATGCCACTGTCGACGATCAATAAATAGCCTGGTAAATTTAATTGCAAGGGGAGAAATGCATGCCCGCGCTGGAAAAAATAACCCTGATCCGCGTTCACGACCAACGCATCCAAGCCACTGGGATTGCCATGCTGAATGGTTTCTTCTAAGGTGATCAATTGATTGAATTGGTCGTCAGTCAATCGCATGCTAGTAAAATCAAGCAAGCTTTTTAAAACCGCCGTGGCAATAGCGGCTGATGAACCCATGCCGCGTTCAAACGGGATCTGGCTATCAATGGTCAGCTGCAACTCTTGTGGCCAGTTAAAATCTGCCGCAAAATCTGCCATGAATTTTGCGACCAGTGCTTCGATATTTTGCAAGTTTTCTGGCGCGGTTTGTAGCGAACCGGTAAATAATTCAGATTCTATTTGCACAGTAGGCAAGTCGTAATTGCTCGATCCTGTCCCACGCGTCGTGACATTCACTTCGATATCCTTTAAGGGAATCGCGATGGCGGGCACCCCATAAACAACCGCGTGCTCACCAACTAGAATTAATTTTGCATGGCTATTTCCATAACCAACTTTTTCCATTTATCTCATTCCTCGAATTGTTCTAGTCATATCATACCGTAACTCAGGTGAGTTGTCGTAATTTTCGACGAACACCGCTTTGAAAATTAGAAATTATTAATGAATCTGCAATAAAACGTGTCTGCATTCCGTGCGTTTACATCATTCTAACGTTAGAGTTGTTTTTAAAATTAAATAAGGTAAGATGAGCTTGTGTAATCCGTTACAATATGTCGAAAATTTACTCATGTCAATAGGATGGAGGAGTTAAGAAATGAAAAAGTTTAGTTTATTGATTGCCGTTGCAATCTTATCAGCTACAACTGTATTTCCTGGATCTGAGTCAAGAATCCGGACACGTTTATGTATAATTTAAGCGACTAATTCTTCCTTTTCATT
>NZ_RHOW01000015.1 GCF_003946215.1 Lapidilactobacillus mulanensis | reverse complement strand
AAAACTCCTTCCTAAGTGTACAAGCTTTGATTATTTGCTTGTCTACTTAAGTAGGAGTATAGCCGATCAACTAACGATCATTTCTTTTTTCATGATTAAATTATTTTTTGTGATGGTAATACCAACCGAAGGGGACTAAATTTTCATTATGGTTGCGAATGCGTTTGATATTTTCACGATGACGGTAGAAAATAAATAATGTCAATCCGAAGGCGACGCAAGTTAGAAAAATATCTTGATAATACAGCGAACTGATGGTGATCAAGACGAGCCCGAGCATGCTGGCCACGCTGACCATGCTCGAAATATAAAGAATCGCCAAGAAGATTGCGACGGCAATCACGAAAAAGCCGGGATTGTAGGTTAATAAGATGCCAGCACTCGTCGCCACTGCTTTGCCACCCTTAAATTTGATAAAAATTGAAAATGAGTGACCCAAAATTGCGGCCAGTCCGAAGACGAGGACTAAGTAATGAGGCGGCGTCAATTGACCCCAGATCGGTAGGGCGGCAGCAAGTGCACCCTTGAGAATATCTAAGAGCAACACGACCACTCCGGCTGGTTTACCGAGAACTCGAAATGTATTGGTGGTTCCAATGTTGCCACTGCCATACTGGCGAATGTCGCGGTGATAAAAAAGACGTCCGATCACCACGCCAGACGGAAATGATCCTAAAATGTATGCTAAAATTAGTAAGATTGCAAATTTCAATATGATTCCTCCGCTAAGATGTGCGCCATAATTGTACCATGATTTATTTAACGTGTGTGGTCTTCTGAGAAAATTTAACAAAACGCAATCAAGGTGTGATTCCAACCAAAACTTTCAACCACGGTATTTCTATGCCGAAAAGTGGTTTGACAGATTCGCAAAAATCATTTATGGTAATTTAGATATGAACATACATTCGTCCTAAATGTGCGGCTCCACATTGAAATTGACCGTTAAGAAACCGAAAGACACAAAAGTACGATTATTTTTGCGCCGATTTCTTGACGGACAATTTCAGCCCGGGTGGTTTCGCACTCTAAATAAACGGGGGATAACATGAAGAAACGTAATGAATATGATGATAGCTCGATCCAGATCCTTGAAGGCTTAGAGGCCGTTCGGAAACGACCTGGTATGTATATTGGATCTACGGATGGACGTGGATTGCATCACTTGGTTTATGAAATTGTCGATAATGCGGTCGATGAAGCTTTGGCTGGCTTTGGCCAGAAAATTGCCGTGACGATCAATGCGGATGGTAGTTTGACCGTTCAAGATGAAGGTCGGGGAATGCCGACAGGAATGCATTCGTCGGGTCGGCCAACGATCGAAGTTATTTTAACGATTTTGCACGCCGGGGGTAAGTTCACCGAGAATAACTACAAAACCTCAGGTGGATTACACGGTGTCGGTGCGTCTGTCGTCAACGCCTTATCTTCTTGGCTAGTGGTTGAAGTCGCGCGTGATCATCAGCTCTACCGAGAAAAATTCGTCAATGGCGGCCATCCGCAAGGAACACTGAAGTCGGCCGGCCATACGAAATTGAAATCCGGGACCACGTTAACGTTTATGCCGGATAAAACAATTTTTACCACGACGGCATTTGATTATGACACGTTGGCGGAACGTTTACGCGAATCTGCCTTCTTGTTAAAGGGCATTGAGATCACACTGACTGACTTGCGGGGGGAAGAAGCTCGTGAAGACGTCTTTAAATTTGACGATGGTCTCCAATCGTTTGTGCGTTATCTGAATGAGGATAAAGATGTCTTAACTGACGTGATCGGCATTGAAGGCAAGAAAGATGAGATCGAAATCGAATTTGCCGGCCAGTTCAACGATGGTTATTCTGAAAATATTATTTCGTTCGTCAATAATGTGCGAACGGGGGACGGTGGGACCCATGAAGCCGGAATGAAGTCTGGTTGGACTAAGGCTTTCAATGATTATGCGCGTAAAGTGGGTTTGTTAAAGGACAAAGACAAGAATCTTGAAGGCAGCGATGTCCGCGAAGGGTTAAGTGCGGTGATTTCCGTGCGCATTCCGGAAGAAATTCTGCAATTTGAAGGCCAGACTAAAGGCCGCTTGGGAACGCCACAAGCACGTTCAGCCGTCGACAGTTTGATTTACGAACAACTTTCTTTTTACCTGCTTGAAAATGGCGACGTGGCCCAAATGCTTGTCCAGAAATCTTTGAAGGCTCGAGAAGCCCGTAATGCTGCTCGTAAAGCACGTGATGAGAGCCGTAACGGTAAGAAGAAGAAAAAGAATGAAGGGTTACTTTCTGGTAAATTAACGCCCGCTCAATCGCGTAATCCCAAGAAGAATGAACTCTATTTAGTCGAGGGTGATTCCGCCGGTGGTTCTGCCAAACAAGGACGAGATCGACGTTTCCAAGCAATTTTGCCATTACGTGGGAAGGTTTTGAACACGCAGAAGGCGAAGTTGCAAGATATTATCAAAAACGAAGAAATCAACACGATGATTTACACAATTGGTGCCGGCGTTGGGACGGAATTCAAAGAACAAGACAGCAATTATGACAAGATCATTATCATGACCGATGCCGATGATGACGGTGCCCATATTCAAATCTTATTACTGACGTTCTTTTATCGTTACATGCGCCCCTTGATCGAAGCCGGCAAAGTTTATATTGCGTTGCCACCACTTTATAAATTACAAAAAGGTGCTGGTGCGAAAACCAAGATCAGCTATGCTTGGACCGAAGATCAGCTTGCTACTGAAGTGAAGTCGATGGGCAAAGGCTACAGTCTACAGCGTTTCAAAGGTTTAGGCGAAATGAATGCAGATCAATTGTGGGAAACGACCATGAACCCAACCACCCGAACGCTGATCCGCGTGAAGATCGACGACGCGACGCTAGCTGAAAAGCGCGTGACGACATTGATGGGCGATAAGGTTGAACCGCGTCGACGTTGGATCGAAAAAAACGTCAAGTTCACCATGGATGAAGAGGGCAGTATTTTGGACACAACTGCTGCTAACGATGATCATCATGTGAACACCGGCGAACAAGATTTACTAAAACAAGTTGAACATAATAAAGGTGAGTGAGTTTAATGGCTGAAGACACACAGAAAATTGAAGAATTATCGCTGGAAACAGTCATGGGCGAGCGTTTCAGCCGCTACTCAAAGTATATTATTCAAGAACGCGCCTTACCCGACATCCGTGATGGCTTGAAACCAGTTCAGCGCCGAATTTTATTCGCCATGAATCAAGATGGCAATACTTATGACCACGCTTTTCGTAAGTCTGCTAAATCTGTTGGTAATATCATGGGTAATTTTCATCCTCACGGTGACAGTTCGATTTACGAATCGATGGTCAGAATGAGTCAAGACTGGAAATTACGGCAGCCACTGATTCAGATGCATGGTAATAATGGTTCGATGGATGGCGATTCGCCTGCGGCTATGCGGTATACCGAGGCGCGTTTAAGTAAAATTTCGGCCGAGTTATTACGTGATATTGACAAAGAAACCGTCAAGATGGTTTTAAATTTTGATGATACCACCGAAGAACCCACCGTTTTGCCTGCACACTTTCCCAATCTGCTCGTGAATGGATCGTCAGGGATCTCAGCGGGTTATGCGACTGAAATTCCACCCCATAATTTGGGTGAAGTGATTGATGCCGTGATCTACTTGATGGATCATCCCGACGCTAACCTTGAAGCCCTGATAAAATTTGTTCCAGGCCCAGATTTTCCCACCGGTGGGATCTTGCAAGGCGTCGACGGCATCAAAGAGGCGTATGAAACTGGCCGCGGTCGCGTCGTCTTGCGCTCGAAGACGGCTATTGAGGAAATGCGGAGTCAACGCGAACAGATCGTCGTGACCGAATTGCCATATGAAGTCAATAAAGCCTTGCTCGTGAAGCGAATCGATGAATTGCGACTGATAAAGAAAGTCGATGGTATTTCCGAAGTCCGTGACGAAACCGACCGGACTGGTTTGCGGATCGTGATCGAATTGAAGCGCAACGCGGATGCCAAGGGAATTTTGAATTACCTATTCAAAAACACCGATTTACAAATTTCCTACAATTTCAACATGGTAGCTATTTCTGAGTTACGACCTCAACAGATCGGTCTTAAACAGGCTTTAACGGCGTATATTGCTCACCAGCGTGATGTTGCAACCAAACGTACCCAATTTGACCTCGCCAAAGCGCAGAAGCGTCAGCACATTGTAGAAGGCCTTATTCGTGCTTTGTCGATTTTGGACGAAGTGATCCGGATCATTCGTGGTAGCAAGAACAAGGGTGACGCTAAGCAGAACCTGATCACCGAATATCAGTTCAGTGAAGTACAGGCAGAAGCCATCGTTTCCTTGCAACTGTATCGTTTAACGAATACCGACGTCACGGCACTAGAAGCAGAGCACCAAGAACTTTCTGACAAAATTGCCAGCTACCAAAAAATTCTCGGCGATCCCAAAACATTGGATCGAGTGATCACGAAAGAATTGAAACAGATCAAGCATGATTTTCCCGGTGACCGGTTGACGACGATCGAGCAAAATGTTCAGTCGCTTAATATTGATACCAGTGTCATGGTGACTGCTGAGGACGTGCAAGTGTTGGTCAGTCATGACGGTTATCTCAAACGCAGTAGTTTGCGGTCATTCCAAGCAACTGGCGCGGATGATAATGGCTTGAAGGCCGAGGACTATCCAATTTTCATGGAGACGGTCAACACCTTAGATCATTTATTTATTTTCACGACTAAGGGTAACCTGATTTATCGACCGATCCACGAAATCGAGGATGGTAAATGGAAAGAGATGGGTCAACATCTTTCTCAAGACGTCGGTTTAGATAACGATGAATCCGTCTTGGCGGTGTATACGTTCAAGGATCTCAAGCAAACGGGTCAGTTTGTTTTGACCACGGCTGATGGTTATATTAAGCAGGTCACGTTTGAAAGTCTCTTACCAGGTCGTACTTATCGAACGCGTCCACAACAGGCAATCAAATTAAAAGATGCGTCGACGCACGTGATCGATGTTCGTTATCTCTTACCAGATGAAGCGGCGTTTGCAGAAGTCTACGCATTTACTTATGGCGCCTTGGCATTGCATTTCAGTTTAAGCGATGTGCCGGTTGTTGGGGCTAAGGCTGCAGGGGTCAAGGCGATCAACTTGAAAGACGACGATCACGTTGTCTCGGTGTTGACTTTGACCAGTGAACAGCTAGCTCAACACGATACGGTGGGAATTTTGACTCAGCGGGGTGCGTTTAAGAAAATGGCATTGAGTGAGTTGCCATTGAGTAATCGCGCGCGTCGCGGATTGCTGGTCTTACGTGAACTGAAACGTCAGCCCCATCGCATCGTGACCGCACACCTGGTGACGGCAGAGGATGAAACGTTACAGATCACCACGGACCAGAATCAAACCGTGGCAGTCAAAATTGTTGATGTGCCTTTGAATGATCGTTATTCTAATGGTAGCTTTGTCTTAGATACCGAAAAAATAGGGACGCCAATTCGAATTAATTAAAATAAAAATTCGTCCTTGTAAGGCGCTTTAGTGGTCTCGATCATGAACCTGATCGAAGAATGCTACAGGATATATTGAGTAATAATTCTCAAACTTTTATCGTTGATATTGGTGGAACTAACCACATATCAACGATTTTTTTGTGGTGTAAAATACGGTAAACCCTTATGAAATAAAACGCTTCCTGTTGCAAAACAGTAATTAAAATCTGTTATAAAACACAGACGCTAACAGTTGCTTAAATTCGTGAACGCATTAACAAATCCCTAAATTTAACAACACTGATTATTTAATTAGCACATTTCTTAAGCACTTACATTTCCTAAAACAAGGCATATAAAAGTCTTGCATTATTATTGTGATATGTTATACTACAAATGTAAAAAGTGTTGTTAAACAATACATTGATGGAGGCATAATAATGAAACAGATGGAAAAGAAAGCGACTCCAAGCTATTGGGATGGATTTGTCGCTGGTGACTGGCAAAACTCAATCAACGTTCGTGATTTTATAAATAAAAACTTAGTTCAGTACAATGGTGATGACACCTTCTTGGCTGGACCTACAGCTGCAACCACAACTTTGAACGATGAAGTTCTGGCATTGAAGAAGAAGGAACGCGAAGTTGGTGGCGTGTTGGATGCTGACAATAACGTTGTTAGTACCGTCACTTCACACAAACCTGGCTATATCGAGAAAGACCTCGAAACAATTGTTGGTTTGCAAACTGACAAACCTTTGAAGCGCGCATTCATGCCATTTGGTGGGATTCGCATGGCCGAAGATGCACTCGAGGCTTATGGCTTCAAAGTTGATCCTGAACAACACAAGATTTTCACTGAAGATCGCAAGACTCATAACCAAGGTGTCTTCGATGTTTACACACCTGATATGCGTAAAGCACGTCACTACAAGATCATCACTGGCTTGCCAGATGCTTATGCACGTGGCCGTCTAATTCCTGATTTACCTCGGATTGCGATCTATGGTATTGATCGTTTGATGAAGGCTAAGGCACATGATTTTGAAAACATTGGTGATGGCGAGTTAACTAACGACGTGATCCAATTACGTGAAGAAGTTCAAGAACAATATCGTGCATTAGTTGAAATGAAGAAAATGGCAGAATCATACGGCTTTGATATTAGCCGTCCTGCTGAGAACGCTCAAGAAGCCATCCAATGGATCTACTTTGGCTATCTCGCATCAGTTAAAACTCAAAACGGTGCTGCCATGTCTGTTGGCCGTATCGATACAACGATCGAAGCTTATATCAACCGTGATTTGAAACGGGGCACGATTACCGAAGACCAAGCACAAGAATTTATCGATCACTTGGTTATGAAGTTACGCATGGTTCGTTTCATCAGAACGACTGAATACAACTCATTATTCTCTGGTGATCCTATCTGGGCAACACTTTCACTTGGTGGCTCTGGTATGGATGGCAAACATCACATTACAAAGACGGCATTCCGTTTCTTAAAGACTTTGGATAACATGGGTGCTGCTCCAGAACCTAACATCACCTTGTTATGGTCAGACAAGTTACCAGAAGGCTTCAAACGTTATGCAACTCAAGTTTCAATCAACAGCTCGACGATTCAATACGAAAACGACGAAATGCTCAAGGAACAATGGGGCACAGATTACTACGGCATTGCTTGCTGTGTGTCTGCACAACCAATTGCAACTGGTATGCAATTCTTCGGCGCTCGTGCTAACTTAGCTAAGACAATTCTTTACACCATCAATGGTGGTGTTGACGAAATTGGCAAAGCACAAGTTGGGCCTGCATACGCACCAATTTCTAGTGAATATATCGACTACGACGAATTCATGAAGAAATTGGATCCAATGATGGGCTGGTTAGCTGACATTTATGTTAACTCACTGAATGCTATTCACTATATGCATGATAAGTATTACTATGAAGCTGAACAGATGGCATTGAAGGATACTAACTTGGATCGTACTTTTGCCACTGGTATTTCTGGATTCTCACATGCCGTTGATTCGATTTCTGCAATCAAGTATGGTCATGTTAAAGTTATTCGTGACGAGAGTGGTCTTGCTGTTGATTTCAAGGCTGACAACGATGACTATCCACGTTATGGTAACAATGATGATCGTGCTGACCAAATCGGTGTTTGGTTGATCCAACACTTCTACGAAATGATGAACAAACATCATCTCTATCGTGGTGCTAAACTTTCAACTTCTGTTTTGACCATTACTTCAAACGTTGTTTATGGTAAGAACACTGGTACAACACCTAATGGCCGTAAAGCCGGCGAACCATTCTCACCTGGTGCTAACCCAGCTTATGGTGCTGAAAAGAACGGTGCACTTGCATCATTACTTTCAACTGCTAAATTACCATATGAATTTGCAACTGATGGTATCTCGAACACATTCGGTGTTACGCCTAACACTTTAGGACATGATGACGAAGCTCGTAAGGATACGTTGGTTAACATGGTCGATGGTTACATGGAAAATGAAGGGATGCATTTGAACATCAACGTCTTCAACCGTGAGACTTTGATCGATGCTCAGAAACACCCAGAAGAATATCCAACATTGACTGTCCGCGTTTCTGGTTACTGTGTCTACTTCGCAGATTTGACTAAGGAACAACAAGACGACGTTATTTCACGGACTTACTTCGAAACAATGTAATTCTGACTCACTTAGGGAGCGTTCAGTAACGCTCTCTACAAAAAGCAATAAACTACTAACGGTTTATTGCTTTTTGTAGTTTTTGAACCGGATGACTAAATTGCCGTCCACACGCACCACTTGAAAGGATGATTATGATGGTTACAACTCCAGCAACAGCAACAACAATTAAACCGGTGATCGGTTATGTCCATTCAATTGAAACTTTCGGTTCAGTAGATGGCCCTGGCATTCGCTACGTTGCCTTTTTGCAGGGATGTCGAATGCGCTGTGAGTTCTGTCATAATCCAGACACGTGGAACATCGGTACTGGCGATGAAGTTACTTCCGACGAAATTTTAGATGATGCCATTCGTTACCGCGCTTTTTGGGGTAAACAGGGGGGCATCACCTGCAGTGGTGGCGAATCGCTGTTGCAGATCGACTTTTTAATTGACTTGTTCACCAAGGCTAAGGCTGAAGGAATCAATACTTGTCTCGATACGTGTGGCCAACCTTTCACTTACAAACAACCATGGTTCGATAAATTTAAGCGATTAATGGCCGTGACCGATGTTTCGCTAGTCGATATTAAGCAGATCGATACAGATCGGCACAAACGTTTGACTGGATTTAACAACGAGACCGTTTTATCGATGATTCAATACATGTCTGAAAATGGTCATCACATGTGGATCCGCCACGTGCTGGTGCCAGAACGGACGGATTACGACGAAAATCTGAAAGAACTCGGCGAATACGTCAGCAAGTTGCACAACGTTGATAAAGTTGAAGTCTTGCCTTATCACACGATGGGTGTCGTCAAGTATGAGACATTGGGTATCGACTATCCGTTGAAGGGTATCGAGCCACCAACGCATGATCGCGTGGTCAATGCGGAGAATTATTTGCATGTTAATGATTATCAAGGCTATCGCCAGTTTCCATTCTCATAATCAACTAAGAATAATGAATTTCTCGTCAAAAGAGCAACCTTATTAGTTGCTCTTTTTTTAGACTTATATTATTATAATGATAAAGTTTATATTAACTAAAGGGTGCCTGACTTGTTGTCCATAAGCTCATAATGAGTATTGGCGCCGACAATCAAAAGGAGATTAGATATGAAAACGCGACAGGAGAACTTATTTGCTTCTAAAACGTTGACTTACTTTCTGCAACTCGCAGAAACCATGAACTATACGCAAGCTGCGCAGATTTTGGGGATCACACAGCCAGCCTTGACCCAACAAATTAAAAAATTGGAACGAACAGTTGGCGCACCGGTTTTCTTCTCGATCGGGAAGAAATTATATTTATCTGACGCAGGTCGAACAATGCTGACCACGACCCAGAATATTTTTGGGATGGTGAACGAGGCTTTAGATCAGGTTCAACAATCGACGGGACCATCTAATGGTCCCATCAATATCGGCTTCTTATCTTCGATGGAAGATGGTGCTTTCGAAGACTTCTTCATCTACTTCACTGAGAAATATCCGGATATCAAAATCCGCTTCACGTTGTTAACGCGGCGCGAAATTTGGGATCAATTAGAAAGCAACCAAATTGATTTAGCCGTCATGTATGTGCCGGATGAAAGCATTAAAAATTGGCGTTCATACGAAACCAAAAAGATTCTGACTGATCATCTCGTTTATTTGCATCACGATGAAAAGTTGGCCGAACGCAAGAAGGTTAAGCTGCAAGCAACGAACAAATCTGATTGGGTCACTTATCCGCCAGATCATTTCATCGCCCAGTTACTAGGTGAGGTTTACAAGAATAAAATGGTCGATGAACCGACTGTGAAATCACAGTTCACGTCGCCATATCAAATTGTTAAATTCGCGGAAGCTCGTGGGTTGTCGACGGCATTACCATACAGCTTCTGGTTGGCGCATCAAGATCAGATCAAGATGTATCATGCCGATTTCGATCCGATCGTCTCGTTTGACATGTCGTTTGTCTATCGTCATGACAAGTCGAAGATTCCTCGTATTGAACGCTTCTTCCAAGAATGGGACGATTTTTTCAAGGAAAAGGACTATTTAACTGTAATTAGTGATACCCGAATTATCTAAATTGGGTTAAAATGGAATTGAAGCGTAGTAATACGCCTGACTAATGATGTTGCTTAATTCTGGCAACATCGGATAAAGGAGTCTTTTTTATAATGGCAGAAGAGTTAGTTTTTGGGCACCAAAATCCTGACACAGACGCAATTGTGGCGGCGATTGCTTACGCTTATTTGCAACAACAACGTGGCTATGACGTCGAGGCAGTTGCATTGGGTGAAGTCAATGAAGAAACCGCCTATGCGTTGGCTCATTTCGATTACCAGGCACCTCGTATTATCAAACGTGCTAGTGACGAAGTTAAGAAGGTCATGTTAGTTGACCATAACGAACCTCAACAGAGTGTTAGTGATATCGCAGACGTCAAGGTAACGCACGTCGTTGATCATCACCGAATCGATAATTTCAACACAACGGATCCCTTGTATTATCGCGCAGAACCCGTTGGCTGTACGAGCACGATTTTGTGGGAATTATACAACGAATTAAATGTAGCTATTCCTGTCAAAATTGCTGGACTCATGCTGTCCGCCATTATTTCTGACACGTTATTATTTAAATCACCAACAACCACGCCAGTCGATCAAGAAGCGGTCAAATCATTAGCTAAGATTGCAACCGTTGACTATGAAACTTACGGCTTGGAAATGCTTAAGGTTGGTACTAATTTATCTAGCAAGAGCGAACAGGAATTGATCGACCTCGACGCTAAGAGCTTCGATATGGCCGGTAACAGCGTGCGTGTCGCACAAGTTAACACAGTTGACCTCGATGATGTGCTGGCACGTCAGACGGCGCTTAAAACGGCAATGAAGGACGAAATCGTCGACAAGAATTATGACTTGTTCGTCTTGATCATTACTAATATTCTGAATAGTGATTCCGAAGCAATTGTTCTAGGCAGTGCCAACGGACAAACTGCTTTTGAGAAAGCCTTTAGTAAGAAATTAGTCAATGATCGGGTTTCATTACCTGGTGTCGTTTCTCGTAAGAAGCAAGTTGTCCCACAATTAACAGAAGCCTTTTAATTAAACAGACTTATCATCAAAAGCTATCGAAAATTCGATAGCTTTTTTTGCGCGGAAATATGTTGATGCATTGAAGACAAAAGTAGTCAAAAAACAATCCAGTTCAGCCAAGACGTTGCGCACAACTATGGTAAAATAGAGATGAAACACACCCAATTAAGGCAATCGATGCTGGTTAAAATGAGTGGACAACAAAGGAGATACATGATGAAACAAGATCAAACAATGTTACAGTTACAGCGTTTTTTCAACCAAAATGATGATCTTCGCGTGTTTGGCATGAATGGATCCCGCACGAATGCACATATTGCCGAAGATAATTTCAAGGATTATGATGTCGTTTTTTTCACCGACAATGTTGCTAAATATCAAAAAGAAACAACATTTCTACACGAATTTGGCGCGCCAATGCTGATCACGACACCTGGTCATGATGGCCTGTACGCACCCGAAGAACAGGATGTCGACGGACGTTATGTTTATTTAGTGCTTTATCAAAGTGGGTTGCGGATTGATTGGCAATTTCGGCCACTGAAACAATTGACTGGTTATCTCACTGAAGATACGTTAACTCGCATCGTGAGCGATAAAGATGGGCGTGTGACTGAGGCAGTTAATCCCAGTGATCGCAAATATTGGTTACGGCGGCCAACACCGCAAGAATTCCAAAGCGCCATCAAAGAATTCTGGTGGCAATTCTGTAATACCTTAAAAGCGACAATTCGGCAGGAAACGTTTTTGGCACAATTTTACCTAAATTTGACCCGGACAGAATTAATTCGTCTTTTAACGTGGCATGTGGCTAGTACTCATGGCTTCGATCGCAGTTATGGTAAGGAATTTCAACAAACGCAAGCTTATTTGGATGCCAAGACGCAACGAGAAATTTGGACGAGTTTTGACACCAGTTCAATTCGAAATATTTATGCGGCATTGAAATCGATGGCGCAATTAGAGAAGAAATATACGCAACTAGTTGCTGATCAGCAGCACTTCGAGACGAAACCGGTTCTCGGACTCGCGCAAGTGCCAATTATTTACTTAAAAAGTAAACATGAAGATGAATTGGCCGTTTACTTTGACCAAAACAAGGCAACCTTACTGGATCAGTTGGCCGATGAATTAATCGATTGGGCCAAAAATGAGCCAGCAATCGAAAGCTTAGTGGTCGTGGGTTCATACGCGCACGACGACCAGCGTCCAGGTTCAGACTTAGATTTAGTTGTTGTCACTTCTGATCGCGCGTCCTTGTTGCAAAATACGGACTACACACAACGTTTCGGGAAGGTTAAGCAGGTTCAAACGGAATATTATGGTGCCTGCATCTCTATTCGCGCTTCATATGAAGATAATTCAGAACTTGAAATCGGTCTGGTGACCCCAGATTGGCTGAATGAGCCTCTGGATTCAGGTACTAGAAAAGTGCTTCAACCTGGCTATTTGATTCTCTACGATCAGAAACATAATTTCAAAGATTTATCGCTGGGCTAAATGTCTGTCAAATTGCTAACTAGGTAGCCCCTAAACCTGCAATATATGGCTGTTTTTTAAGCGGTAATATGGTACGATATGGTTATTGTTTTTTTTCAAGCATTTAGAGATGTCGGCCGATTGGCATCTCATTTATAGGGGGTCAGGGATTGGCGAGTGTGACAAAAAGTTTAACCAAGAATCGAACGGTTGACCGCCATTTTGATTTACGACATGTTTTTGAAATTGTGATGGTTGTTTTGATCATAGCGTTGGCAACAATCAGTTTATGGCCGAATTTTTCTGGGCACACGACTGAGAGCCTAGATCAGAACAAGTTGAAATATGACGGATACGTCGTTAATCAAAGATTCAACGGTCAGGGCACGCTTCGTTTTGCCAATCAAGATCAGTACACCGGCACATTTGCGAATGGGCGCTTCTCTGGCAAGGGTCATTATGTTTCACATGATGGTTGGGAATTTCAGGGAAGTTTTGCCAATGGAAAGATGACGGGCACGGGTACAATTACGCAGAATAATCAAATAATTGCAACATTCAAAAATGGGGAATTACAAGGGCAATGAGGATCAAATGGTTTAGTTTTGTGCGCATCTTAGGATTGATTTTGGTCCTAACCTATCATTTTTTTAAAAATATTTTACCAGGTGGTTTCATCGGTGTGGATATTTTCTTCACCTTTTCTGGTTATTTAATTACGGCGCTGATCGTCGACGAGTTTACGCGTGATCAATCCTTCAAGTTAGTCTCTTTTTATCGGCGTCGGTTTTATCGTATTTTTCCACCGTTGGCCTTATCCGTCTTGATCACAATTCCATTCACTTATTTGATCAGTCGGGATTTCATCGCTAATATTGGCAAACAAATTGCCGCATCTCTTGGCTTTACGACCAACTTCTTCGAGATTGCGACAGGTGGCAGTTATGAGAATAAGTTTATCCCGCATTTATTTGTGCACACGTGGTCTCTGGCCATTGAGATGCATTATTATTTGATTTGGGGGTTGATCGCCTTCTTGTTGGCTTCTTGGATCAAATATTATGCTACCAAGAAGCAGGGGGAGTTTGGGGCGAACCCCGAACAAAATGTGACTGTTTTAAAGGGTTGGCTATTTATTATCGCGGCGATTTTGGCAATTGGTAGCCTGAGTGCCATGATCATCGGCTCGTCAGGCTTAAAAGAATATTCTCCCGTTTATTTCTCGAGTTTAACGCACAGTTTTCCATTTTTTATTGGCAGTTGTTTGGGCACTTTGTCTGGTATCAAAAATACATCTTCGAGATTTAAGCAACTGATTACAAAATGTCCACGTAATGTGGCAATTGGCGGGATGGTCAGTGGTTCGATCGCCTTAATTGTGCTGAGCTTTGTCCTTAAATTTGATAATTTGAATACTTATTTATTTGGTTTTCTGATTGCCAGTCTGTTGGCGGTGCTCATGATCGTGTCGGCGCGAGTTTTACACGAGAAGACACCAAATACAGCCGAGCCCAAAATTGCCACGTTCTTCGCGGATACGAGCTATAGCGTTTACCTCTTTCATTGGCCATTTTTTGTGGTCTTTTCACACCTTTTTCCGAATTACATCGCCGCAATTATTACGGTCATTCTTTCTGTGGCATTTTCTGCGCTATCTTATTATATTTTAGAACCAATGATTGCCGGCAAGAAGCCAAACTTTGGTAGTCAGAAATTGACAAATCGAATAACACAATTGAATCTGCGCCGTCACTGGGTTGCGGTAACAGGTTATGTGGCGTTGAGTATGATTGCTCTGGGGTTGATCGGCGTTACCGGTTATACCGTCAGTGCCGCGCCAAATGACACCAAATTAGAGACCAATTTATGGGTCGGCGGTATTTATCAAGACGCTGATCAAATTCAAAGCGCACACGACACCGCAGCGTCAGAATTAAAAGCAAAAAAAGCGGCTGCTCAAGCCGCAAAAGAAAAGAAAGCAGCAAAAACGGACGCCGAAAGACAAGCTGCAACCGAAAAAGAAACCGCCGCATTAATTCCTGATGGCGTTTCGATCATCGGTGACAGCGTGACCCTAGGAACTCGTCGCTATTTAGGCGAACACGTGGCTGACAGTGCCATTGACGCCGAGGGTAACCGGACGATGGATCTGGCTTATAAAGTCATGATGACCCAGCAGCAAAATCATACGCTGCGTAAATATGTTGTCATTTCCGTCGGCACGAATGCTTTGGATGATTGGCAATTACAAACACAGAAGATCATCGATTCGCTTGCACCAGGACATCACTTAATTCTGATGACGCCACATGATGGCAATGCAGACGCAACGTACAATTCAGAAAAATTAGCTGTCTTTGAACGTGGATTACCAGCCAAGTATCCGTTTATTACCATTGCGGATTGGAACACGTTAGCAAAACAGCACCCAGAAATCTTTAAAGGCACCGATGGCACGCACTTTGGCGGTATCACTCAGGGTGATATTCTCTTCGCACAGTGTGTCAACCAAGCTCTTGCACAAGCTAAAAATAGTCCAGTCAAAGAAGCTACCGCGAAATAATTCGTGGTAGCTTTTTGGTTGGTCCTCAATTTCACATCAGTAAGTAACAGGGAAGACCGTATTTTGTTTAAGCACTACGCATAAGGTAATTTTAAAAAAGATTTCATTGACTATGAAACTAATGAGCAATCACTAAATTAGATTTGGATAATTCTAAAACGGCCTTAAGAACATCAGCTTCGATATTTTATGTTTACGGTAGCATGTTTATGATCAAATGATATATTTTATATATGGAATGATAATTACATACGCTGTAAATGATACATGCCCAATCATTAAATGAATTAGATATAACCATAGAAACTAATTTTCGATTGATATGTCTATCGTTGATGATGCCAACTTAGCCACATGTTCGTCACTACGAATCATATGATCTTTGAGATAATCAGTTCATATATTTTTTCTAAATAATAATTGGGAAGAAGAATCTGAAATGAAATTTCGGTCAGCTATATGATAAATCAAATTGAGTTAGCAAGTAAAAAATATTCACCAGAGAAGCTAGACCAGCATTAAAGATAAAAGATGATTGTTTAAGAAGACAATACTAAAACACTGTTTATTTTTAAGCTTGTAAAAACTTCCAATAATATATATTATGTTAACTAGAATCTATCGCCATATTTATCGATAAAAATTTTGCCCGTGTCTCACCCCTGTTGACTGTGTCTTATTATGTTCGACAGTTTGGTTCCGAAAAAATATAACACTCAAATAAAAAGCAACGTCACAATGAATTAGACAGTGACGTTGCTTTTGAAATACTAATGATTAGTTGAAATTGACGCTCAATTCTTTGCCCATGGCATGTGCGATTGACGCCAGTTTATCAAATGAAACGTTGTCGCCACGTTCGATTCTCGCAATAGTTGCTTGCGTGGTGTTCGCGCGTTCGGCTAGCTCTTGCTGCGTTAAACCGGCAAGTTCACGCGCTTTATATAAGGCAACAGCTGTTTGAAGCTTTTCGCCTTGGTTCTGATATTCCTCGGCAAACTCAGGATCTTTTTGCATTTCTTTAATTAAATGATCAATTTTCATTATCGAGCCATTCCTTTCTTAACTTTTTGGCGTGAGCTAACTCTCTGGCACGTTTAAATGGTTAACTTCTCGAAGAATCAATTATCTCATATATTTAAAAACAAACAATAATCCCGTGTTTCTTGTCGTTAATTAAGCAGACTGACCAGCAAGTACGCTGAATAGATCATCAGGAAACCGATGCCTTCTTTTTTCGTCAGTTCGTATTTCTTCGAATTATAAACGCAGACGATCAAATAACCGAAGATCAACAACATTAACGGCAGATGAAGTTTCAATAATAAACTAGGCATGATGAGTTGACCAGGTGTAAATGTGATTGTTGTACTGAGGACCAAGAAAATATTCATGACGCTGGCACCCAGCAAATTACCAATGGCCAAGCCACCGAAACCTTTTTTAGCCGCCGCAATACTCGTTGATAATTCTGGCAAACTCGTTCCCAATGCGACCACGGTTCCGGAAATGATGGCTTCAGAAATATGGAAACTCGTAGCTGCATGCTGAACTGTGCCCACCAAAATTGTCGAGCTGACCGTGACTAAGGCCGCTGAGAAGAGTATCTTGCTGATCAGTCCGATGATTGCCCGCCAATCGATCTTAGAAACAGCCTCAGGATCCTGTTTGGTTGGTGGAGCGTGTCGTTTAAACGAACTGACTAAATAAATTGGCAAAATAACTAGCAAGACAATACCAGCATATCTTGGCAATACTAGTGCGCGTCCTTGAATGATTGCGGGTAAAATCGCCAGAATAAGTAAGAATAATCCTAGCAAAATTGTCCAAATCGTCGAGCGGGATTTTTTTGACACGGGAATGCTGCCGTATAATGTGCTGATGCCCAAAATTAAGGAACAGTTCGTGATCACGGATCCGAAAGCATTTCCTAACGCGAGATCAGTCGATCCACTGCCAATGGCGGCAATGCTGGTCGCAAATTCTGGTAAGGTGGTGCCGATCGAAACGATCGTGGCTCCGATAACGATTTCGGGAATTTTTAAAATTTTCGAGAGTTTGATGGCATTGTTCGTTAAATAATCTGCAGATTTCGACAGCAGGACGAGTGCCCCGACGAATAGCAGAACAATGACAAATATTGGTAGGTTGGTGAGTAACTGTTGCATCAGAACGCCCTCTTTGCTTTAAAAGTGATCAAAAAAGAGCACCACTTCAAGATTCTTCCTGCCCTAAGAAGAATTAAACCTTGAAGCGAATGCTCAACCGATGATTTATTTAATTGTGTATTTCTATGATAACATAATCTAGCTGGAGATACAAATTAGAACAACGGGTTCCGCCTAAGAGAGAACGTCTGGACAATATTGCTACGCTCATCCAAGCCGATTTCTTCCAGCGCAATTTCGGTAATTGTGGTGGTAAATAGTTGCTGGTCGAAATCCGCGAGTTGTTGCTGACACGTGATTAGTTTGGTCGGATCGGTAACGTGGCCGATCGTCACATGTGGCGAGTATGGCAGATCGGTCCGCTGAAATTTCGACAGTATCGATGTGTACAATCGATCGTGAATCGTTTGAATGCGGTCGTTGCCAAGCGCGACCTTGAGGAAAATATAGCCGTCATTGGCAAATTATAACCCAGACAACGTGAGCGGAAATTCAGTCGTCGTTTTAAGACGTGCTGTAAGATGTCGACCGATCTCTAAGGTGCTCAAATCACTATCAAATGGAAAAACCAACGAAATGTGTGGTCTGATTTTAGCGAAAAGTGGATCTAATTGTTGGCAGATCGTTTCAACTCGTTCAATCCCCGCAAAATTTGGAAAAATAATCACCGACCGCTGAATTGTCACGGTCATCGCCTGCTCTCATCGACTGATTTGAAATAAGTTAATGATTCGTATTATAAACATGATTTTGAAATTTGTCTAATCAAAAAAGCACCAACTAAATTGTGCTAGCCGATGCTTTCAGATATGATCAAAATTCTTGATAGGTTGCGGGATCTTGGTTTGCCAAACGACCGTCAACTTTGCTGAGCTGATTAAGTTGAGCCATTTCTGTTTCACTCAATTCGAAATCAAAAAGCGCTAAATTTTCTTGTTGGCGTTGGCTGTGACTCGATTTTGGAATAGGCAGCACACCTAGTTGTAGTTGCCAGCGCAAAACGATTTGGCCAGCGTTTTTGTGGTATTGTGTGGCGAGTTTAGTAATGACTGGATCTGCCAATTCATTATTACCGCG
This sequence comes from Lapidilactobacillus mulanensis, assembly GCF_003946215.1. GTDB lineage: Bacteria > Bacillota > Bacilli > Lactobacillales > Lactobacillaceae > Lapidilactobacillus > Lapidilactobacillus mulanensis. The sequence goes on along the minus strand of NZ_RHOW01000015.1, from coordinate 38,128 downwards.
GCCTAATGGGCTCCAAGCTTCGTCTAAAATTTGATGCTCTGTGTCGAATTGGCGTTGCTTAGCCTGATTAAAATATGGATGCAACTCAATTTGATTGATGACTGGCAACACGCCGGTTTCTTTTTCTAAACGGGTCAAATGTTCGGGTAGAAAATTCGAGACACCAATTGAGCGGATCAAGCCAAATTTCTGTGCATCGATCAGCGCTTGCCAGGCTTCGACGTAATTATTTTCCAGTGGATTAGGCCAATGGATCAAATATAAATCATAATAATCCAGCTGGGCGCGGTAAAGCGACTCCTGAATCGTATTGATGGCTTCTTGATAATGATGATGACGACCAGGCAGTTTTGAAGAGACGATAATTTCAGAGCGGGAAATACCACTCTTTGAAATAGCCTCCCCCACTGCGCCCTCATTCTCGTAGTTGAAGGCGGAGTCGAGTAAACGGTAGCCATTATTCAAAGCAGCCACGATAACATTAACGCCGAGCGCGCCGTTTAATTGATAGGTGCCGAAACCGACCTTAGGAATAACCGATCCGTCCCGTAATTGATAAGTTTCCATAATAACAATAACCTCCTAAAACAAGTTGTGAGACGCCACGGGTTGAAATATTTGGCTAAGGCAACCAAGAGATAGAATTTGAACTATAATTCTCATCGCTTGGTTCCTTAGACAAGACATTTCAGTGGCGACGAACACGATTCAAACAAGTTGTGAGGCGCCACGGGTTAAAATGTTTGGCTAAGGTAACCAAGAGATAGAATTTGAACTATAATTCTCATGCTTGGTTCCTTAGACAAGACATTCCCGTGGCGACGCGCCTAATTTAACAATAAATATCCGCCATCCAAGCTAACGCGATGGCTTTTTCACCGAGATGCGTCCCAATAGCTGGTCCAAAATAGGTGATCTCGGTCGTTAAATCTGGAAACTTAGCATGAATTGCAGTTTCCCAGGCCTGCGCAGCGACAAGATCATTGGCGTGAACGATCAGTAAACGTAACGGTTGCGGAGCTTGCTGATAATCGTTAGCGAAAAGTTCTTCGGCTCGCGCGTAGGCCTTTTTGATCGATCGAACTTTCTCGAAGGCGACGATTTTGTTTGATTTGGCATCAAAAGTCAGCAAGGGTTTAATTTTCAACATGGTACCAATAAAGGCAGATGCATTGGATAAGCGGCCGCCGCGAACTAAATTCTGTAAATCATTAACGATAAAAACTTCATTCATCGTCTGCTTCAGCTGATCTAGCTGGGTAATAATTTCTTGAACGCTTGCGCCATTGTGAGCCATTATAGCGGCCTTAAGCACCAAATAACCCATCAAACGAATCGTGATCCCCGAATCATATGGGATAACTTTGATCGTTTTGAGATTTGGTGTCATGGTAACAAGTGTGTTATAAAATCCAGAAATCGTACTAGATAAGTGGATCGACAAGACCGTATCATAGCCTTCGTTGGCAAGGTCTTCATAGGCCTTCAAGGTATCGCCCAATGAAGGCTGGGAGGTGCTGGGAAAAGTCTTGGCGGTCCGTAATTTTTCATAAAATTCATCGGCAGATAAATCGACGCCTTCTTGATAAACGACGTCGTCAATAATCACGGGTGTTGGAATGACCTTAATATTGAGTTCGTTGATCTCTGCAGTGGATAAATAGGCCGAACTATCGGTAACAATTGCAATTGACAAACTTAAACTTCCCCCTTAAAACAGGTTAGTTGTAAAAAAATCTATTGTTATCCCCATAAGAAAAGGATCATGTCCTTAATCATACCATAAAATAACACGCAAACGATTAGAATTGAGATAATCTGATCGGTTGCGCGAGTACTTTGCCTAAGCTTATGATAGAATAATGACTAGTGCAGTTATTTGACTTTTGGGGATTGTACCTGGCTCAATGCGCGTTTGAGTAACTTTGCCAGGCTGTGAATGTCTTCATCACACCAATCACCAAGCCAAGCCGTTTGAAGTGCGTCCAATTGCTGCCATAATTGCCGATGACAGGTCATTCCGGTTTCGGTCAGATGATACTCTCGTTGCCGTTTATCGCTTAAGGTAACCACACCAACTTCGCCCTTAACGATCAGGGATGCCAGTTGTCGGCTGAGTGTGGATGCGTCTAAGGCTAAGTCGTTGGTTAAAACTTGTAAATTAATGGGATGCTGATCCATTTTCAATAACAGGCGGATCTGTGAAATGGGTAATTGTGTTTGTTCACTAAGTAATTGTTCGATGACCCGGCTTTGCTTTGCCAGTTCAACTGCTAATTCTGTGAGTTCACGCATGGGTGCACTACTCCTTGTCAAGTTCGAAAATCTAATTGCGCCATTCAGCTTGAATATTGTTTCAAGGATGGGCAAGATTTAAAGTTCTGTAAAAATGAGAAATTATTTATAAGTGGATTTCAAAAAATGAAAGCCCTAACGTTACTCACATTATACAATATTCAAGCAATCGCTCCGTATCAACTTTTATAAGAAATATTTTTCCAGAAAGGAATTTTACTCATGTCATTCGATGGAACTTTTTTACACGCGATGACGGCCGAGCTCACTGAACAATTCGTTGGCGGCCGTATTTCGAAGATTCAACAGCCTTACGCGCTGGAAATTGTGGTGACCGTCCGCAATCAACGCAAAAAACTCCCCTTATTATTATCGGCCAACGCTAATTTAGCACGCGCCCAAGTTACCGAGATTCCCTATGCAAACCCACAAACCGCACCGAATTTCGTGATGACGCTGCGGAAATATTTAGAAAATGCCAGCATTGAATCGATCGAACAGGTGCAAAACGATCGTATTTTGATCATCAATCTGAGTTCGCGCAATGAATTGGGCGATCAAGAAGATTTACAATTGATCACCGAAATGATGGGCCGCCACAGTAATATTTTTCTCGTGGAGAAGTCGACCAATAAGATTCTTGAACTAATCAAGCACGTTTCACCCGATCAAAACCGCTATCGACTCTTAATGCCGGGTGCGCAATACGTTCAACCTGAACTTGCCAGCGGGTTTGATCCCTTTGCGGCTGAAATTACCGCTGATGATTGGGACCGTGTTTGGTTGCAACTCCATGATCTTAAAAACAAATCGCGCCAAGTTTGGCAACAATTCTATCAGGGTCTCGGGACCGACACGGCATTAGAATTGATCGACCAAACGCGTGGTGCGGCGAATTCCCAAGAACTAGGTCAGTTGGTGGGTACTTTTTGGCAACGGTTCGATCACATCGATGCTACGATTGGCGTTCAGAATAAAAAACTCCAGTTTGCGGCCATTCCCTACGAAACATTCACTGAACAACAATCAGGTTTCACGAGTTTAAGTGCGATGTTGGATCGTTTCTTCGGACAAAAAGCCGAGACTGATCGCAAACACCAAATGGCCAGTTCATTATTGCAGCGGTTGAATACAGTGATCAAGCGTAACGAGAAAAAGTTGAAAAAGCTGAATAAAACGATGGCCAGTGCACAAAATGCGGATGATAATCGCATCAAGGGGGAAATTTTGACAACGTATCTGAGCCAAGTGCCAGAACACGCCACCAAAGTAACCTTGGCAAATTACTACGATGATAATCAACCGATCACGATCAATCTCTCCCCTGCGCTGACCCCGGCTAAAAACGCCCAAAAGTACTTCACACGTTACCAAAAAGATAAGAACGCTAAAATTTATGTCAAGACGCAACTCGAAGAAACCCAGGCTGAATTAGATTATCTGACCGGCGTCTTGGCTCAAATCGAAGTTGGAGAGCCTAAAGATATTGAAGACATTCGCGTCGAGTTGATTCAACAAGGTGTCCTTCGCCAAGATAATAAGAAAAAGAAACGTAAAGTTAAAATCAATCCAGCAGAACAATTCTATGCCAGCGATGGCACCTCAATATTAGTTGGGAAAAACAATCTGCAAAACGATCAATTGACGCTTAAAAAAGCGCGCAAAACCGATCTCTGGTTGCACACAAAGAATATTCCCGGTTCTCATGTGATCGTTGAATCAGCTGATCCCAGCGACGAAACGATTATAGAAGCCGCCAAACTCGCCGCCTATTTCTCTAAGGCGCGTCAATCGAGTCAAGTGCCGGTGGATTACGTCAATGTGAAAGCTATTCATAAACCTAATGGCGCTAAACCTGGCTTCGTGATCTTTACGGGTCAGAAAACAACTTATGTAACGCCAGATGAACGACTGGTTGAGCAATTAAGAAATAACCAACCTGCTGCAACTAAATAATTTAATTATCTCTGTCTACTTTTGAAGCGGACGCAAAACGGACAACCTCTTTTAAACTGAGGTTGTCCGTTTTTGGTTCTTCTTTATTCACTGATCGGTTCAATGGCGAATGCGCGTGATTCTAGCACCGCTAAAATCGCGTGTGCTTCATCCATTGTGGTAATTAGCGGCACGTGATGCATCACCGCGACTTCTTGCAACATGGCACCCGAAATACTGACTGGTCCGCGCCATTCTGCGGTGTTGATCACCATTTGAATTTGGCTCTGGCTGATTTCGGTGGCGATGTTGGGTTGCTGACCGCCAATTTCGTGGACCAAGTCAGTCACCAAGCCGGCTTTTTGAAATGCAGCGGCAGTTTTGGCGGTGGCAACGATTTGGTAACCCAAACGTTTGAATCGTTGGGCCATCTTTAAGCCCATTGTCATGTCGTGTGAGGCAATTGAGAAGAGAATGCGACCGTATTCCGGCAGCGGCTGTCTAGATGCTTCCAGCGCCTTATAAAGTGCCTTTTCAAAGGTTAAATCGGTTCCGATCGCCTCACCAGTCGTCTTCATTTGTGTGGCGGTCACTTTTTCACGTTTATTTAATTTCGTGAATGAGAAAACCGGCATTTTAACGTGAACATTGGTCATTGGCAGCGATTGATCTTCTGTGTAACCTAAGTCACTGAGTTTCGTGCCCATTAAGACTTTAACGCCTAACGCGACTATTTTTTCTGGGGTGGTTTTATCTAAAAAAGCCAAATTTCGACTGCCTTTTAAATCCAAGGCTAACACATATAATTGTTGATCGCGCACTAAGAAACGAATGTTCATGAAACCGATCGTTTGCAATTTTTGACCGATTTTGATGAAGACCTGTTCCATTTGGACGATCATTTCTGACGTCAGGTTTTGCGGTGGCGTAATCGTCATCGCATCGCCGGAATGAAGGCTTGAATGTTCCAAATGCTCCAGTGCACCGGTGATCAAAATATGGTCACCATCGAAAATTCCGTCGACTTCGTATTTATCGCCCCGCAAGAATTCACGGACAGTAAAGGGAAAGTTCAGCGGATCTTTTTGAAAATGACGGGCATATTTGGCCAGATCGATTTCAGAGTTCAACACTTCTGTGGGCGAAAACAAATGCAGTGGATTGGGATGGATCAGAATCGGAAATGGCAATGTTTCTTCTGCGGTGAGATATTTTTTCAAAACAGTTTTGTTTTGGATCTCGAAAACATTAGGTCCCTTAAAATCAAATTCAGCCAATAATTGTTGTAATTTGGCTGGCTGATGAACTTGGTCTAACGCTTCTCCTGAGGCGCCGAGCACTTGATAACCTGCTTGCGCTACGCCGGTCGTCAACTTGCTGGCGGATTTGCCGCCGAGCTGGGTGATCACATATCTAGGCTGTTCAATGGCAGCAATGCTCAAGGCAACTTCCAGATTAATTGGCGCGTTATAAAGTCGATCCGCAACGTGAAGTGCAGTCGAATAATTGTCAGGATTATTATTTAACAAAATCGTTTCAAAGCCTAATTGACGTAGTGTCAAAAGACCTTGAACGGTTTCGTGATCGACTTCACTCCCCTGACCGACACGTGCAGGACCAGGTCCAATGATCAAAACTTTTTCTTTATTCGAGTTAGTCACAACTTCATCGTTGGTCGCAAAAGTCATGAAATATTGTTGTGAATGAACTAAAGGGTTGCTCGCGATCGCATTGATTTCTTGGAAACCAGGACGAATTTCGGCTTCTTGACGGAGTGCTGCCAGTTGAGACACGGTAATTTCCCAGAGTTGGCTGATTTTTAAATCGGAAAATCCATATTTTTTCGCGCGACGTAAAACGTCCAGATCACCCTTTTGTGCTTGCAAGTCTTCTTCAATATTAACAATGTGCTGAATTTTTTGGATAAAGAAGGTGTCAATCTTGGAAAGATGATGTAGATCGTCGACGGTATAGCCACGGCGTAAAGCTTCGGCCAGATAGAATATTTCGGCGTCGGTTGGATAAATCAACCCCGCCGTGAGTTCTTCGTCCGTTAAAGCACTGATTTGTTCTTGTCCAAGATGATCGATGCCTTGATCCAATGCACGAATACCTTTCAACAAGGCAGCTTCAATACTCCGTTCGAGGATCAAGACCTCACCGGTTGATTTCATTTCCGGTCCTAAACGGCGATCCGCACCAGAAATGCGGTCAAATGGCCACCGTGGTAATTTACAGGCAATATAATCGAAAGCCGGTTCAACCAGCGCCTGATTGCCAGACTCAAATGGATGCGGAATTTCGGTTAGTTGTTGACCAATAGCCAGTAAAACGGCAATTTTAGCAATCGGATAGCCCAGTGCTTTGGCAGCAAACGCGCTAGTACGACCGAGCCGCGGTGTGGCTTTTAGTACCCAGAATTCACCATTGACGGGATCGATTGCGAACTGAATGTTACAAGAACCCACGACTTTTAGTTTGCGAGTGATGGCAATTGCGGCGGTGCGTAACCGTTGAAATTCGCGGTCGGTCAAAGTTTGAATCGGTGCGAAGGCAATAGAATCGCCAGAATGAATGCCGACTTGATTGAGTTGCTCACAATTAAAAATCGCACTGACTTGATCGGTATGATCGCGGAGGATTTCAAATTCAACTTCTTTGAATCCTGCCAAACTTTTAGTCACGGTAACTTGATCAGTTGGTGATAGTGCCAATGCTCGCTCAACGATTTCGGTCAATTCAGTCTCATCGTCCGCAATGCCACCACCAGTTCCACCAATCGAATTGATCGGCCGAATCATGATCGGCCAGCCTAACTGCTCGGCGACCTGATGAATATTGTGATCGGAGGTCAACGTCAAAGTTGGATTGACTTTTAAATGTAAATCACGCAAGATTTCTTCAAATGCCACACTATCACTAGCAATTTGCAAGGTTTGTAAACTCGAGCCGATCAAGTCGATTTTAAGTTGTTGCAATAATCCTTTTTTCTGCAAGGCCATGACCAGATTGACTGCCGATTGGCCCCCAGCCGTTGCTAAAATGGCATCGGGCAATTCTTTACGGATGATCTCAGTCAGGAATTTCTCAGTCAAGGGTTCCAAATAGACACGCACATTGGTGTGCGGGCTAGTCATGGTCGTTGCTGGGTTGGAATTGACCAACACAACTTGATAACCGGCATCGGCTAAAGTGATCACCGTCTCGGTGCCTAAATAATCAAACTCGTCATCTTGACCGACAACGAATGGCCCGGAACCAATGACCAGAATCTTATTAATATCTGTTCGTCTGACCATTAGTATTCCCTCCTGTGTCGATCGATAGCGGCATCCATGGATTCGATGAAGTCATCGAAGAAATGCAGCGCATCTTTCGGACCGGCAGCGGCTTCGGGATCGAAATTAACCGCGTAGATCGGTAAGAATCGGTGCCGAAAACCAACGACTTCCGCCGCGCTAACGGGTAAATAAGTTGGTAATAAATCTTTGAGATCATCTTGCTGTTCTAAATAAAAGGCACTATTTTGAGCGACGAAATCTGTATCTCCGGTGATTTTTTCTTGAACGGCTAAATTAATGCGGTGCTGAGTGACTGTTCGCGCTTTGACAGAGACATCATTGGCCAACGCGACGACTGCAAAACCTAAACCGATCGCAAAAATTGGATAGTGTCCTTGAATCTCTTTGATCGTTTGAATTGTTTTCGTCAAGGCTTCAGGTTTACCTGGTCCATCACTAATCAAGACGCCATCGGGAGCGAGCGTTTCAATTAGTGCACTGGAGGCGTCAAATGGCAAAACCGTAATGTTACAACGCCGTTTCGATAATTCACGCAAAACGGTATTCTTTAAGCCTAAATCGAGCACGACCACGTTTTTACCGACGTTGGGGCTGGGATATGGCTGTTTCGTCGAGACTTGGCTCACTTGATTATTGGGCACCACTAAGGCCTTGATTTGATCATGGGCGTGCTCATCATGAGTGTCCATGAAGCTGGCTTTCATGTTACCGTACTGCGCAATATGACGATGCAATCGACGGACGTCTACGTTCATCAATCCCGGAATCCGTTGCGCCTTCAAGAAGGCATCTAAAGTCATTTGGGCATGCCAATGGCTGGTGAAATTATAATCTTCACCAATCACAACTCCCTTAAGTGCGGAGGTAATATTTTCGTAATCATCGCGATTAATGCCGGTACTCCCCTGCTGCGGATATGTGAATGCCAGGATCTGGCCGGTGTAACTATAATTCGTGATGGCTTCTTGATAACCGGTGGCGCCAGTATAAAGTGCCAGTCCACCGGTCGTATTAATGGTGGCGCCGAATGCGTCGCCAGGAAATACCGTACCATCTTCTAAAATCAAATATCTCTTCATTTTATCAATCTTTCCGAGCACATTCTCATTATTGTTGTTCGCTAGCCGCGTTCTTTGGTAAAACTAAGTTTAAAACAATGCCGAGCACGGTTGCTAAGGCAACGCCTGTAAATTGATAACTGCCTAGTTGCAAGGTGACGTTACCGATACCAATGATCAGTACACTAGAAGCAATCATTAAGTTGCGACGTTTGTTGAAATCAATTTTATTTTCGATCAGGATCCGTAAGCCACTGGCAGCAATGACGCCGAATAATAGAAAGCTAATGCCACCGAGAACTGCGCCGGGGATACTCTGGATCAGGGCGCTTAATTTACCGACAAAACTGAAAATAATGGCGAAAAACGCGGCGCCGATCAACACATAAACACTGTAGATCCGGTTGATCGCCATCACACCGATATTTTCACCATAGCTGGTAATGGCGGGTCCACCGACTAATCCGGCAAACAGTGAAGCCACCCCATCACCAGTCAAGGTTTTGTGCAAGCCAGGATCTTTGAAGAAGTTGCGCTTAGTTAAGCCGTTTAAAACCATGATGTGTCCCATGTGTTCAGTCATCGTCACGAAGGCAATTGGCGCCATCATTGCCACCGCACCCCAATAAAACTTAGGTCGATAACTGACAAAGGGAATTTCAAAGTTAGGCAATTTAAACCAGGGTGCATCGATAACGGGTTTCAGATCGACCAAGCCGAATGCCAAGGCAATCAAATAACCGACGATAATGCCAAGCAAGATCGCGATCTCGCCCATGAAGCCCTTGAGGTACATGTTAAATCCGATCGTAATTAGCAAGGTCAGCAAAGCAACGACTAGAATTTTCCAATCATACTTACCATTGGCATCAAGTGTGGCGTCATTGGCAGCAGAAGAAGCCAGTGACAAACCGATGGTCATGACGATGGGTCCGACAACGATTGGCGGCAACGCCCGATCGATCCAACCTGAACCAATTCGTGCCACGATCAAGGCAACGATCAAGTAAACCACACCGACCGACAAAATCCCCTGTGAAATTCCGGGATAACCAGCAGTTTTCATCAGGGATTGCATTGGAATAATAAAAGCGAAGCTAGAACCCATATAGGCAGGAATTTTACGCTTGGTGATGAGGATATGTAACAGTGTGCCCACACCAGAACTGAACAAGGCAATGCCAGGATCTAAGCCAACCAGAATCGGAACTAAAACCGTCGCACCAAACATGGCGAACAAATGTTGAATCGATAAGGCGACCCACGCACCAAATTTAGGCTTATCTTCAATATCTAAAATCGCATCTGGATTACGTTTATATTTTGTTGGCATTTACTTGTTCTCCCCTTTAATTTTAAGTCATTCACACCAAAAGCTAAACAAAAACTTGCATTATTTGGTTCAAACTTGATTTAAGCGGACTTGATCTTGCTGATCGACTTCGTTAACCATGACTTTGATCGATTCTTCGTGTGATGTGGGGATATTTTTACCGACAAAATCTGGCCGGATCGGGAGTTCACGATGACCACGGTCGATCAAAACGGCCAAGGAAATTTTTTGTGGTCGACCACTATCCATGATGGCGTCTAAAGCGGCCCGAATCGTGCGGCCAGTGTACAAAACGTCGTCGACTAAAACAATATTCTTGCCCGTGATGGGAATCTTGATCCGCGCACTATTGGTGGAATCCGTATTGGGCCGATCGTCGCGATAATTGGTGATATCCAAATTCGTGACCGGTAGTTTTGACCCCTCCAATTGCTCGATCTGTTGGGCGATCCGTTTCGCCAAATAAGCGCCCCGCGTTTCAATACCGATGATCACCAAATTTTCCAAGCCGCGATTCTGTTCGATGATTTCGTAAGTAATCCGCGTTAATGCACGTTGCATTGCCGTTGCATCCATAATAACTTTAGTCATACTAACGCTCCTTTATTTTATTTGTGTGCACAATATCCAAAAAAATAACCCCACGCACCAGTCTAAACTAGTCGTGAGGTTGGGTTATTCGTCGTTGTGATGTCGCCATAATTCGGCTACAAGTCTGAATACCTTCTTAGCCTCACGGGACCAAGTTAAAGGATATGTTGTAGTAAGTGTAAAGGTTTGCATGAGAGTTGTCAATAGTGCGCCGCCTATTCTCTTCCGCAAATTGATCTAATTAGCGCTCAAAACAGTTGGTTAACTAAATTTCGCTAAACATTTCGGTCGAAATCGGTCAGATGTGACCGATTTTAAATATGGATTTCGTGTTGAAAATATTATGATTCGTGTCTTAATTCTGCTAACGTATCCACAAATATTTTTGGTAATGGTGCTTCGAACTCTAGCCACTCACCGGTTGTTGGATGTTTAAATCCTAACTTAGCCGCGTGTAAAAATTGGCCGTTGCCTGGTAGTGTTTTTTTAGGACCATATAAGGGATCGCCGGCCACGGGATGCTGGATATATTGGAAGTGCACACGAATTTGATGGGTGCGTCCAGTTTCGAGACGACAACGAACTAAGGTGAAATTTTCGAAGCGTTCAATGACTTCGAAGTGAGTGACGGCATGTCGACCGCCAGCGACAATAGCTTGTTTTTTGCGATTTTTAGGATCGCGGGCAATCGGGGCGTCGATCGTCCCCGCTTCTTCGGTGATCACGCCATGAACTAAGGCGATATATTCGCGTAGATTTGATTTTGCTTTCAACTGTGCGGAGAGGCTTTGATGAGCAATATCGGTTTTAGCGACCATCAACAAGCCCGAAGTGTCGCGGTCGATACGATGAACGATTCCGGGCCGAATTTTGCCATTGATCGATGAAAGCTGACCATGCGCTAACAGGCCGTTAACAAGCGTGCCATGTGCGTGTCCTGGCGCAGGATGGACGACCATGCCTTGCGGTTTATTGACGACGATCACTTGGTCATCTTCGTAAACAATATCCAGATCCATTGGCTCGGGTTCGGCTTCAATTGGTTCAGGCTCTGGCAACATGACTTGTATTTTATCGCCAGCCTTAACTTGATATTTGGCTTTGACTGGCTGACCGTTGACCGTTACTTGTTCGATTTTAATAGCGGCTTGGGCTTGGTTGCGACTGACGGCGGGGATCAATTCCGTGATCACCTTGTCGATACGCCCTTTTTCATCTGTGACGGTGGCTTGATAGGTTGTCATTTCGCCACATCCTCATCTTTGTCGAGAAAAATAACGAAGATGAATAAGAGCACGACGCCGATCGTCAACGAGAAATCAGCGATGTTGAAAATTGGGAAGTTGATAAAATCAAGCTGGAACATATCGACCACATAACCTTGCATCACACGATCGATCAGGTTACCCACGGCACCCGCAATGATCAAGACGAGACCGGTAAAATAAATTAGACTCGTTTTTTTGCGGTAAGCTTGAACAAGTAAAGGAATTAAAATAACTAAGGCAATCGCGCCCACCAAATAAAAGAACCAAGTTTTACCTTCTAACATGCTCCAAGCGGCACCAGAATTGTAGACCTTAGTCAGCGACAGTAGTCCGGGCACCAAAGTATCGGCATCACCAAAGCTGAGATTTAAGGTGACCCAGTTCTTCAGCAGCTGATCCGCGCCCATGATAAGAATGCCGAGAACGATTAATAAAATACGCATAAATTTCTCCTTGTGCTAAATCCCGCTATGCTGGAATTCAACCTCTTAATTAAAATAACCCAGTGATGCGGCCTTGCCCATCGATATCGATTTTCTCGGCCGCTGGATGTTTCGGCAATCCTGGCATCGTTAAGACGTTGCCCGCCATCGCCACGATAAAACCGGCGCCAAGCTTAGGTATCAAGTCACGAACAGTTAAGGTAAAACCAGTAGGTGCGCCTAATAATTTAGGCTGATCAGAAAATGAATATTGCGTTTTCGCAACACAAATCGGCATTTTATCCCAGCCATGGCGTTCGATCAACCGCAGTTGTTGTTTAGCTTTACTAGTGAATTCAACATCCTTGGCACCGTATATTTCCTGAGCGATCGTGGTTAATTTTTCAATGATTGAACTGTCATCATCATACAAACGTTGATAATCTGGAACTTCTTCTGTGGCCGCTTCGATCACTAGATCAGCAAGTGCTAAACCGCCCTTGCCACCCTGCTCATGAACATCCGTGATCGCACTAGTTAAGCCTTCTTGACTAATTAAATCCTGTAAAACTGCCAGTTCCTTATCTGAATCGCTAACGAAACGATTGATACTGACAACAACTGGAATGTCATAGCGTTGCATGTTTTGCAAATGTCGATGTAAATTGACATAGCCATTTTCCAACGCGTGAATATCTTCTGTACTCAAATCGGCTAATTTTTGGCCACCGTTATATTTCAGTGCACGTACAGTTGCCACCACGACGATGACGTCGGGTGCTTTCGACAAATGTGGCGTCACAATGTCTAGGAACTTCTCGGCGCCCAAGTCGGCACCAAAACCCGCCTCAGTCAGCGCATAATTGCCGGCATGAATGGCAGCCTCAGTGGCCAGAATGCTATTACAGCCATGCGCGATATTTGCGAAAGGTCCGCCGTGAATAATTGTCGGCGTATGCTCCAAAGTTTGAACTAAGTTAGGCTTGATCGCATCTTTCAATAAAACCGTCAATGCGCCCTGAACCTGGAGGTCACGCACAAAAATGGGTTGACGGTCGAAAGTATAAGCAATCAAAATATTGCCCAATCGCTTTTTTAAATCTTCTAAGTCAGTGGCGAGACACAAAACCGCCATCATTTCACTGGCAACGGTAATATCAAAACCCTCTTCGCGCATTTCACCATTGGCAGGCTTACCTAAGCCAATGACTGTTTCGCGTAAAGCCCGGTCGTTAATATCTAGCGCGCGTTTCCAAACGATCCGTTTCGGATCGATGTTTAACGTATTCCCTTGATGAATATGATTATCGATCAAAGCTGCCAACGTATTATTAGCAGCTGTTAGCGCGTGCATGTCGCCGGTAAAGTGTAAATTAATATCGGCCATCGGCATAACTTGGGCATAACCACCGCCAGTGGCACCACCCTTCATGCCCATCACTGGACCCAAAGAAGGTTCACGCAAGGCAATCACGGGATGTTGTCCGCGTTGTTGCAAAGCATCGGCTAATCCAACCGTCACGGTTGATTTGCCCTCACCTGCTGGCGTCGGATTGATCGAGGTCACAAGCACTAATTTACCGGCTGGGTTTTGTTGTAGCCGTTGTAAGGCCGCCATCGATAATTTGGCCTTGTCGTGGCCATAGGGTTCGATTTGATCGGCGGTCAGGCCGATCTTGTTAGCAATTTTTTCAATTGGTTCTGGGGTGTTCTGTTGGACAATCTCGATATCTTCCATCGTTTTATTTTCCTTCCCATAGTCGAATCAGTTCTTGACGTTTCTTCTTGGTCATCAAGAAACGGTAATTCATGTCGTGTTCAAGCTGAATCTGAACACTATATTTGTGCGCTTCAATCGCTACAACCTGCGGACGCGCAAGAATCAAGGCTTGGCGACTGAATGGATAGTGACTGTTGATGGCCTTCGTTACGGGATCCACACTGATAAAACTGCTCAGGCCCAGATAAATGGTGGCCACCACAAACACGACTGCTAAAGTGATTGCGAGCCAACTCACCTTATCTGTCATTTCTAACTGAATAATAATTGCGAGTAGCAACAAGCAAGTGACCCACAGCCAAAGATTCATACGGCTCAAAGTTAATGGTTGACAATATAATTTATTTTTTTTAGGCATGTTTTTCCTCACTTAATTATCTTATCATAGACTTATCGAAAAAGTTGGCGAATTCTCTTTGAATAGTATAGCGGATTGAAATTTATTTGGGGCATATTGGCATCGGCTTTAAGAGAACTTTCAGCTTTAAAAAATGAGGAGGTGGTTCCATGTTGTGGTTAGCAACGGATGCGGCGGTCGACGACGGACAAATGCGGGCCGGAATTGGCATTGCCATCTATAATTTAGAACGCACGATCGATCTTCAATTTTCACGTTCGATCGATTATCAAGACAACCACCACGCTGAATTTCAGGCGGTTTTAGAGGGTGTCCACGAAATCAGCGCAAATTTGCAAGCTGCAACAGATACGGTGGTTTTGTTAACAGATAGTCAGATCGTCAAAGACAGTCTGGAAAAACGCTACGCTAAGCACTACGCAAAAGAAACGGCGCAGATCTTGCAATATACCGATCAGTTCCCTCTTTTTCTGATTAAGTTGGTCGGTGATCGCGACAATCGTGCGGCGCACCAATTGGCTCGACAAGCCGTCTATCGAGATTAAACGACCAAAACCGGAATGAAAATTGAGGATTCGGCCAATCTATGTTAAAATCGAAAGGAATTTGATTGTAAAGGGGTAACATAATGAAAATTGCGGTTATTACTGACAGTGCGACTTATTTAACACCAGAACAGGCAGCACAATACCAGATCCATGTGTTATCGATCCCAATTTTATGGGGTAATGAAACATTACGCGATATGATCGATATTAACCAAGTCCAATTTTACGAACGATTACGCACCGATAAAGTTTTGCCAACCACTTCTCAACCTTCGATCGGTGAAACTGAAGAATTAGTGACTAAACTCGTGGCTGAAGGTTACGAGGCAGTAATCATGCCCGTGATTTCTAGCGGGATCAGTTCATTTTATCAAAACTTGACCGCCTACGCCGAACGCGAGCAACGGATCAAGATTTATCCGTTTGATACACATATTACCTGTGCAGGTACTGCCTATGCAGCCTTGTTGGCCGGCAAAATGGCACTTGCGGGTGAAGCACCCGAAAAAATCATGCAGGCTTTATACGATTTGCGGGAAACGACCCATGTTTTATTCATGGTCGATGATCTCGAACATCTGCGCCGTACAGGTCGCTTGAGCAATGCCTCGAGTTTTGTTGCCGGGTTACTTAAAATCAAGCCGATTTTAGGCATGGATGTTGATCACACTGGTAAAGGCGAAATTTCTGCGATTGCCAAGGAACGCCAAGCCACGCGCGCTTACGAATGGATCGCCACTCACTTTGGTGAAGCAATCAAAGATAAGGACTATCCGATTCGTGCGACGGTTTTCGATGCGAATGCTCCCAAAGTCAAGCAAGAATGGATCGATGATTTATCGAAACGCTACCCTAACGTCACGTTTGAAGGCAGTATTATCGGCCCCGTTGTCGGTGTTCATACCGGCGAAAACGCGATGGCCTTTATTTGGGCGCGTGATTGGGACAAGATGTAACCTGAAAGCTAAATCTTATTTTTTCAAAAAAGTCATGCAGGTCCAACCTGCGTGGCTTTTTTTGCATAACCTCAACCTTTAACTTGTTTATTCCTGCGGGTTGTCTTACGCTTAATTCATTGATAGTTTCTGGAGGAATTTAATGTGATCAGAGTCAACCCATATACGCAAGCAAACAATCAAGTCATCGAGGTCACCAGCATGGATGATCAGGACCGCCAAGATTTAAAAGCAAATTATCATCTGACTGATAAATTTCTCGCCTATGCTGCTGATCCAGTCGAACGTGCCCGAGTCGAATACAACGAATTCACCGAAACCTGGATCATTGTTTATAATGTCCCGTTGGCAGTGACCGGTGAAACGCATCACGTGATTCAACCGGTGAGCTTGATCATTCATCATAATCAGTTGATCGTGTTTGTCACTGAACGGACGAAATTTATTCTTAAAGAAGTCACCTCACTCACTAATCAGGATCAAACTCAAGGCGTGTGGGATTCCGTACTCGACCTTTTATACCAAGTCACGACGGATTATTTTGACTATATTCAGCAAATGAGCGAAGTTCGCGCGCATATCGAGGAACATTTACACCATCACAGTAGTTCGAAGCAGATTTTTGCACTGGCCGATCTCAGTAAAAATCAAACCTACTTTCTAACCGGTGCCAATGGAAATCTGGTTGCGATTTCCCAGCTGCGTTTTCAGATCGATCAAGGTAATCGCTTGAAGTTGGACCAACAAACCAGCGCCCATTTAGCCGAAATTGAAATTGAAGCGCGCCAAGCCCAAGAAATGTTGGAACTGAACACAGACATGGTCGATAAAATTTCCAACACCTATAACAATTTATTGAATAATAATTTAAATAATGTTATGAAAATCCTAACGATTTATTCAGTGGTGCTCATGATCCCACCGATTATTTTTGGCTTTTACGGAATGAACACCTATCTACCCTTCGCGGAACAAAACTGGGGCTGGATCTTTTCGATTGTGATCACGATCATTCCCAGCGTCTTCATTATCTACAAGTTGAAGCATGATCATTTCTTGTAGCTTGGTAGGTGGTTTGGATTAGACTGGAATTAACGGCTCATTCTTTTTGTAGAATTAGTGCAGTCTGTGGATAGACCCTGCTTTTGTGGTTTGGATTAAACTGGAACGAACGACTCGTTCTTTTTGTAGAGTTAGTTCTGGTTGTAAACTTAGTCAGTCTGTGGGAAGACACCTTTCATTTTAGTTAGCGCATAAAAATGCCGACATCTTTGAGTTTAGGTGTCGGCATTTTTTTATTCGTGTTTTTTGTAATTTGGTTTGCCCCAGAATTGGAAGAGGTCTGTGCGGAGATAACCGTTGTAGAGCTTGCGGCGTTTAGTTGCCTGCTGACCATAGAAACGCTCGAATTCCATGTCGCTGGTTAAAATATACTTGCTCCAAGTGGTTAGAGAATTGAAGGCTTTACCCAAATCACGATAGATTTCGCGTGCCTTGTGTTCATCTTCAAGTCGTTTACCATAAGGTGGATTAGCAACGATAATGCCATTTTGCAGATCCGTTTTGAAATCTTTGACAGCCAATTGCTTGAACGTTATATCGTGTAACACGCCGGCATTGTTGGCATTGACTTTAGCAAGGTCGATCATGCTTTGATCAATATCATTAGCCATGATCGTCAATTCAATATCGTTTTTAATAGCTGCTTGGGCTTCTTCACGAGCTTCAGTTAACCACGTCGGATCAAAACTAGCAAATTGTTCAAAGGCAAAATGACGTTTGATCCCAGGTGCGATATTTCGTGCCTTTAGCGCCGCTTCGATGGCAATGGTACCCGAACCAGTCATGGGGTCTAAAAATGGATCATTGGCACGATAAGGCGTCAATGCAATCAATCCAGCAGCGAAGTTCTCTTTCAAAGGTGCTTCACCATGATCGACCCGGTAGCCCCGCTTAAATAAACTGTCACCGGTCGTATCGATCAGGATCTCCGCACGATCTTTGAGCAGACGAACGTCAATTTTAGTTGTCGCACCTGTTTCTGGTAATCGTGTGTGACGATGGTAAAAGTCTTGCAACCGCGAAACAATTGCTTTTTTAGTAATCGACTGAACGTCGGGAACGCTGTGCAACTTAGATTTAACCGAGCGACCTGTTACTGGAAAATGAGCGTCCATCGCCAAATAATTTTCCCAAGGAATGGCGTTAACCTGGTCGAACAAGGCGGTGAAATCTTCGGCTTGGAAAGAATCGACGACGATCATGACCCGATCGGCAACTCTTAACCATAGATTGGCCTTGATAATATCGCGCTCGTCACCAGTGAAATCGATGCGACCATTCTCGGAATGCGTTTTAAATCCTAATGCCTTCAATTCGGTGTTGACTACGGACTCGAATCCCGCCGCCACTGTCGCAATTAATTGATATTCCATTTCTTACTCCTCTAAAAGTATAATTAATGCATTAAAGCTATATATGTAAAAAGGGTTGCGACAAAATGTCTCAACCCTCTGCCTTGGTAAATTTCTGTAAGCCACGTTTTGTTCCGATTGAAACTAGGCAATTTCAATCATCAGTAATCATCTATCTGCTACCGCTCCTACTTTAGGTTCATTTGCCGCCGTAGGACTCCCCTACCAAAATTTGGGTTGCTCGCTCGCGGGGTTTACCCGTTCCATTCATTCGCTTTCGCAAATGACTCGTCTCTGTGGCACCTTCAAGCCATAACCATGATCAAAAGATTGTAGGTCATTGGGCTGCCGTTACTTACAAGAAGTACCTTAGCTTATTGGGCTAAGCGCGAACACTACAAGCATCTCAGCTTGTGCGAGCGTGGACTTTCCTCAGCCGATTCAAGACCGACCGCGATTACTCGAAATTTACCAATTACGATCAAATTTTAGAACCGATTCAACCAAGAATTATCATCTGGTTGATCAGTTGATTTTGGTGCTGCCTTCGGTGTATTTTCGTAAGTCGAAGTGATCGTTGGTCGACTCTCTGTTGAATGATTCGCAGGTTTGTTGGCAATGATCTCGGCTTCTTTCTCACCGAAAACATGACGCTCCAAATTACTGAGACGTCGCAAAATATCATAATTCGTTGTATTTTGCATCACGTTATTGGCAGAGCCAGTCACAGCAGTTGGTGCTGGACTAGGTTGCGTCGATGATTCGTCAACTTTTTGCACTAAACGTTGATTATCAGTCTCTAACGTCTTGATTCGATTATTAAAAGCTTCGTAATCCTGGATGACTTTGTCGAGAAATGGATCGACCTCGGCGGAATCATAACCACGATATTTCTGCTTAAAATCTTTGTTTACGATATCTTCTGGTGTGAAGTTAACCGTAAGCTCGCGTGTATCTTCTGATTTATCCATATCATCAGCACCTCATTAAACTTTTAACGCGTTAAACTTAGTATACCAAAAAGTCATGAAAATGCAAAAGGTCCTAACATTAAATTTCTGATAACTTTGTGGATGTGAGGATTATTCAGCGTGTCAAAAGATTCGTAGACTACCTTCGGTCGTGGCTGCGTGGGGCAAGTGACTGACTACTGTGGGGACGGTTCCAGGCTTTCCCCCAAGTTCTGGGGAAAGTCTTCCACCTCGATTTCGAGCTTTTTCTCAGTCGCAAACCCGGCTCCTGATAAAAATCTCGAAATACGCCCCTGCTGTAAGCGACGATGGCCCTGTCGCAACACGAGTTTCACAGTGTCGTCACTTACCCCACGCAGCCGCGACCTAAACTGGAATTAGTTTAGCGGTGAACTGAGAAGAACTGGGTTCGCAGGAATGATTTGATTTCAACGCCGATTGCTTTGTTGCGAGAAATATGATCACATTGGATATTTTGCCACCAAATATTTATGTTGCTCATAAAAACTTTGTACGGGAGAAAGACCAGTTCAGAATCCAACTCTGTTCACTAGAATAGACCCACAGAATTTGCGGAAGAGAATGAACAGCACACTGTGATAATGGACTTAGCGACAGATTCATCGTCGCTTAGAGCATGGGAAATTCGGAGATCTTGCAGGTTTTTGCAAGAGCTCCAAATTTAGGGGGAAGAATTTCCGGTCTTTGGAAATCCTGAAGCCGTCCCCACGAGTGTGCTGTTCATTCTCTGCAGCAAATTCAAGCCGCAGTTACACACAAAATGTATTTTCGCGTTCTTAATTTTTATTCTTCTTCATTCTTCAATTGCTCATTCAAATTCTCCGCGTCATCCTGCAATTCATAGAAGTCGATCAGTTGCAATTGATACTTCGGATCGCGCTCCGTTTTTTGTTGCAGAAATTCATAATCATATTTAGGCTTGCCCGGAGATTCAGGATCATAGATCAACAGTGCGCCATCTGTATGCTCGCCCATAAAAGTCTGGTAATTTTTTAATTGACTGGGATTCTGATAAG
This sequence comes from Lapidilactobacillus mulanensis, assembly GCF_003946215.1. Taxonomy (GTDB): domain Bacteria; phylum Bacillota; class Bacilli; order Lactobacillales; family Lactobacillaceae; genus Lapidilactobacillus; species Lapidilactobacillus mulanensis. The sequence continues at coordinate 17,860 of NZ_RHOW01000015.1, read as the reverse complement.
GATGATTAGAAACTTTGCTGGTAAAATCGGCCTGAGCCAAAATCTGGGTCAGTTTACCTTGATTTTTTTCATTCCATTGCTGGCCAAACTGATCGAATGGTAACATCACTGCAACTTTCAATTCTGGAAAGTCTGCCTTCAATTCGGTTGCAACCTCGACGCCCCACTGTTCAACGCCAAGTTGCGCGCCGGTGATCACCCATTCTAGGCCATCTTCCAAATAAACGCGCAAGGCATTCTTCAGCGAATATTTAATGACCTTCAATTTCGGGTCGTCATCTTGATAAACATTCAATTCGTAACCACGATATCCAGTTAACCAAAGTCTTCTTAACATAATATCAACCTTTCTGATGAGTTAATTAACCGTCGATTTGGTATAATGTGGGCATGGAGTGTGAAGTAATGACAGTTAACTATCCAGATGGTCGCCAATTCTTGCGTAAACCGGACGATCAACTTCAGTCTAACATAAAGCCACATCATCGTGACAGTGTCATTTTTGGCGGTCGGGGGATGTCGCTTGAGGAGACAATTAATACAAGCAATGATTATTATCGGATCCAAAATAAGGCCGTGATCTACAAAAAGCCGACGCCGATTCAAATCGTCAAAGTCGACTATCCGCAACGTAGTCAGGCCGTCATTCGTGAGGCTTATTTTCGCAACGCATCAACAACGGATTACAATGGCGTTTATCAGGGTTATTATTTAGACTTTGAAGCCAAGGAGACGACGAATAAAGCCTCCTTCCCTTTAAAAAATTTCCATCAACATCAAGTCGATCATTTTCAAAACTGTTTGGCGCAACAAGGTATCTGTTTCACGATCATGCGTTTTTCAAGTTTAGAGCGTTATTTTGTCACGCCGGCTTCGTTGTTGATCAATTATTGGTCGCAACAAAGTCAGGGTCGTAAATCCATCCCGCTTAAAACGATCATCGAAACTGGCTATGAAGTCAAAGCTGGCTTCCGCCCCGCTTTAGATTATCTTGAAGCAGTGGATCAGCTGATTGCAAAAACAAATCTTAAAAATTTAGGTGAAAATCATGGCTCAAAATAATATGACCAGAGAATCAAGAATGGCCCGCCAACAAAAAGGCAACTCACCCGCCAAGAATTCAAAAAAGAAAGGGCCAAAGCGCAAGAAGCCGATTTGGCGACGCATCGTAAAATGGGGCTTGTTAGCCATTCTTGCCGTGTTTTTATTCGGTGGCGGTTTATTTGCTTATTATGTGAAAGATACGCCAGAATTAAAAGCGTCGAAATTAACCAGTGGTGGCGCAACCGTCTTTCTGGCTAGTGATGGGACGCAAATCACACGCTTAGGTGAAAACCGGACGAATTTAACCAGCACTGAAATTCCGCAACAGTTAAAAGATGCCGTCGTTTCCATTGAGGATCGGCGTTTCTATGATGAACCATTTGGGATCGACCCGATCCGAATTGTTTCTGCAACCGCCTATAATGTGACGCATCGCAACTCAACGCCTCAAGGTGGGAGTACTTTGACCCAACAGCTGATCAAACTCGCCTACTTTTCAACGGCTGCGTCTGATCAAACGCTGCGGCGCAAAGCACAAGAAGCTTGGCTCGCCGTTCAGACTGAGCGTAAATATTCAAAAGAACAAATCTTGGAATATTATATCAATATGGTCTTCATGGCCAACGGCACCTATGGCATGGGCACAGCGGCACAATATTATTACGGAAAATCGGCCAAGGATCTGACGCTGGCACAGACCGCTTTGCTCGCGGGTATTCCTAACGCCCCTTCTAATTATGACCCCTATGCGCATCCTGAGGCGGCTAAAACGCGTCGCGATCTCGTGATCAATGCCATGCTTCGCAACAAAAAAATTACCTCGGCTGAGGCACAAGCGGCCATCAATACGCCGATCACATCTGGTATGAAAGCCAAATCGGCCCAATCAACTTCTGAGGACAATGCTTTGATCGCCGATGGTTATATCCAAGAAGTGATCAAAGCCGTCAAGAAGAAGGGTTACAACCCCTACCAAGATAATTTAACCGTTAAAACAACATTGAATTTGTCCGTCCAGAAGAAAGCCTATGATTTAGTCAACGGAACCGACGTCACTTTTCCAGATGATAAAATTCAAACCGGGATCACGATCATGAATCCTAATTCCGGTGCTGTGGTCGCAATGGTTGGGAATCGTAAAGTGGGTAACGTGCAGATGGCACTGAATCACGCCACCCAGACGACTCGCAGTAACGGTTCAACAATGAAACCTATTTTAGATTATGGTCCAGCAATCGAATATTTAAACTGGTCGACTGGTCAAGAAGTTGATGATTCCAAATATACCTATCCTGGAACAGACATTCAGCTTTATGACTGGGATCATCAATATTGGGGTAAAATGACCATGCGCTATGCTTTGGCGCAATCACGTAATGTTCCTGCAGTTCGCACCCTGGAATAAGTCGGTCTGACTAAAGCCAGTCAATTTGCTAATAATTTGGGCATTACATTACCTGATGACGCTGGATTATCTAGTGGGATCGGTTCTGGCGTTTCAAGTTTACAAATGGCGGCTGCCTACAGTAGTTTCTCAAACGGTGGTACTTATTATTCACCACAATATATCACTCAGATCACAACCGCCGACAATATCAAACACGATTATGATCAAGCAACTGGTAAGCAAGTCATGAAGAGCTCAACGGCCTACATGATCACCGATATGCTTAAAGATGTCATTAGTTCAGGTACAGGGACGCGCGCGCAGATCACAGGCCTCTATCAAGCTGGTAAAACCGGAACGACTGATTATTCCGATGCCGAATTAGAAAAGAATTCGGCGCTGAGTAACACGGTCAAAGATTCTTGGTTTGCCGGTTACACCAAACATTATTCGATCGCAATTTGGTTAGGTTACGATAAATCTAATGAGAATGGCATTGTCGGGACGAATCAATCGATTCCTTCCCGACTGTATCGCTATTTAATGAGTGATTTAAGCGAGAATGTCAGCAATTCAGATTGGTCGAAACCAAGTTCTGTTGTGCAAAGAGGTAGCGAATTATATCTTCGTGGTTATGCGCCTGCCGAAGAAGAATCTAGTTCGAGTTCATCAAGCTCCGAATCTAGCTCGAGTTCATCGAGCAGTTCAGAATCGAGTAGCTCGGAATTATCGAGTTCGTCGAGTTCGATCATCGAATCATCAAGCTCAAGCATTATTGAATCGAGTTCATCTAGCGTTAGTCAACCCGAGGAAAGCTCGTCATCAACACCCAGCACACCATCAACGAGTAGTTCGGTTCCAAGTGGCACTCAATAATAAGTACCCGCTTTAATTTAAAATAACCGCAATAAAAACGTGTCGTTCAATTTTTATCTTGAACGACACGTTTTTATTGTGGTTATTAATTTTGGGATTGAACATACTGCTGCCCAAATGCACAAATTTTAAGCAATGGACAAGTCACACACTTTGGACTTCGAGCCGAACAAACTTCCCGACCGAAATAGATCATCGCATGATGGCCATCGATCCATTCTGATTGAGGCAGTGCGCGGGTGATGTTTTTTTCAATCTGTAGCACCGAATCTTTCTCTTTGGCAATCTTCAAACGTTTGGCAATACGAGTTATGTGCGTGTCCACTGCGAAAGCCGGAACGCCAAACGCATCACCGAGAATGACACTGGCAGATTTACGCCCGATTCCTGGCAACGACGTTAATTCCGCCATCGTTTTAGGGATTTCACCGTTAAAATCGGCCACTAATTTCTGCGAAAGCGCGACGATATGTTTGGCCTTGTTATGATATAAGCCAATTGACTTAATATATGGTTCTACCTCTTCAGGCGTCAGAGTCGCAAAGGCAGCCGGATCGGGAAAAGTCTGAAACAACGTTGGCGTAACTTTATTAACAGAAACATCTGTGGCTTGAGCACTCAGCAGCACACTCACGGCGATTTGAAATGGCGTCCGCGCATCTAAACTCGGTCGTGCGTTAGAAAATAGTTGCATAATTTCCTCGACTGCCCATTTCGTCTGACTTTGATTCAGCATAACCATCATCTTCGATCCTCAAACATTATTGAAATTTTGATTTATAGCGTTGCAGATCGGCTGCGTTTTTGATGTGACGTTTCTGCCAATCTAACAAAATGCGATCGATATATTTAAATGAGCGCGCGTCATTCAAGACGGCTTCACGCAAGGCCAAGCGAATGATTTCGGACGAGAAATGATCGCGATTCAGCCACCCATCGACCGTTTCCATTTCGATGGGTGAAAGTGTTCGCCCAAATTCGACTTCCACTTCTTGATAAAGCTTGGTGACGTCGGCCTGTTCCTCTTGGAACTCCGCCACGTTTTGCTGATCCTCTTGCAGGCCAGACAACCGTTCAAAAAACGGTGCCACATCATATTGATCGATATGTTGATCGTGATCGACATAAGTGGTCACCGCAATAAAACTTTTTTGTGTCATCGCTTGTAGTGCTTGATAAACCTCGCTGACTGGATGCTTGACCACAGCCGCGAGTTCAGCTGGACTCGGGAATTTCTCCCCTTGTTGACTGAATTTAATGATTTGTAGAAAAATTGCCAACTGCGCATCAGACATGCCGAGCTCGGCATAGTGATCCAAAATCAAGTTGGCAATTACCGTTTGTGGTGTCCCGACCAAATCATTAAAAGTAAGTTTAGTCATCTCATCACAGATCCTTTTCAGAACATCGAGTCATTTCGTAAGCCTTACTAAAACCGTGACTCAGACACATTTTAGCAAGCAGAAGCTTTTTGCCTATGGATAGATCCGGTTGATCATCCGTGGGAATGGAATGGCTTCACGCAAATGATCTAACTGACAGATCCAAGTAATGGCACGTTCTAAACCAAGGCCAAAACCAGAATGAGGCGTGCTGCCATAACGGCGCAGATCCAAATACCATTCATAATCTTTCTCGTCTAATCCAGCGGCCTGAATTCTTTCTCTCAAGGCGTCGAAATCAGTTTCGCGTTCAGAACCCCCGATAATCTCACCGTAGCCTTCTGGGGCTAATAAATCGGCACAGAGGTAAACATCGTCACGCGTTGGATGTGGCTTCATGTAAAATGGCTTGATTGCTTTCGGATAGTTGAGCACAAAGACAGGCTGTTCAAATTGATCAGAAATATAAGTCTCATCTGGTGCACCGAAATCAGCGCCCCATTGAATATCAGATCCATTGTCTTGCAACATCTTAATGGCTTCATCGTAGCTGATACGTGGGTAAGGTAATTTCGTATATTTCTTCAACGTTTCGATGTCGCGATCCAATAATTGTAGTGGATAGGCGCAATTGTCGATGACGCTTTGAACTAAGTAAGCAATATAACGTTCCTGGACTTGTAAACTTTCTTCTTGAGTTGTGAAGGCCATTTCGGGTTCGATCATCCAGAATTCAGTCAAATGACGACGCGTCTTAGATTTCTCGGCGCGGAAAGTTGGTCCGAATGAGAAGACCTTACCGAAAGCTTGGGCGCCCGCTTCCATATAAAGTTGGCCACTTTGACTCAAATAAGCATCATTGTCGAAATATTCGATGTGGAATAATTCGGTAGTGCCTTCTGGTGCAGAACCGGTCAAAATTGGTGGATCGATCTTGATAAAGCCTTCTTGATTGAAGAACTCATAAGTTGCCCGGATCATTTCGTTGCGGACCTGCATGATTGCAAATGGCCGTTTCGAACGCAACCACAGATGACGCTCATCGAGTAAGAAATCGATGCCGTGTTCCTTCGGTGTGATCGGATAACCTTCGCTTTCACCGACTAATTCGAGATCACTCACTTCGATTTCGTAACCGAAATGTGAGCGGTCATCACGATGGATCACGCCCGTCACATAAAAGCTACTCTCCTGGTGTAATCCCTTGGCTAATTCAAAGACTTCTTCTGAGACTTCGCTTTTAACGACCACCCCTTGGAAAAAGGCACTCCCATCACGGAGTTGTAAAAAGGAAATCTTCCCACTTGAGCGTTTATCGGTTAACCAAACCCCGATTTTAACTTCTTCATCGACATGATCTTTCGCATCGATAATTCGAATTTTTTGTACCATTTAATTTGCCCCTCACTATAAATTATCAATCGCGCTGATTTGTTTGCCATTATGGAAATCGAGTAAAACATAGCTCAGTTTACCGTTGGTGTTTTTCATCGAAATTTCCCACACCGGTTGTCCTTGATTCAGACCTAAGTTAATGCCATAAATCTTTTGAATGCGATAATTTTTCTTAACCGCCGCAGTCACTTCAGATTTCGTAAAGGCATTCTTACCAGCGTAAATCTTAATTTTACCGTTCTTGCCATTGATCACCACATATTTGAGCTGATCATTCTGATCACGCCCTGCAACCGTGTAATAAGTTTGCTTGCGGTTATAGGTCATAAAGTCAGTAATTTCAGTCAAATCGGCAGCCTTTGTTGCAATTCTTTCACTTTGTTGCTGCACACTTATTTTCGGCATGGCGGCCACCAAGTAAACGCCAACCAATAATAAGATGGCAGCAATGATCCCAACAATAATTCCGCGTTTATGGTTGCGTGCCATTTATTGTGCTCCTTTAACTGATCTTGTCTTTTATTATAGCAAAAGAATCGTAGGTTGAAAGTTTTCCAGTAAATTTTTTTAATCAGCGAAAAAATCTTGAATGTGATGCCCCAATTGTTGATTGGGCAGAATCAATTTCGGTAACTTTTCCGGAAAAGCCTGTTGAACTTGCGCCGCGTAGGAACTGTTGATCACGCGCTCGTCTAACATTAACACAATTCCCCGATCGGTTTCCGTCCGGATCAATCGTCCGAACCCTTGTTTTAATTTGAGGATCGCTTTAGGCAGCGTATCCGCCGTAAATGGCGAAATATTTTGGGCCTTCAACAAGCTACTCCGATAATGAGTCGTCGGATTCTTCGGCGATTCAAACGGAATGCGGGTGATGATCAAGAGCGATAACTGTTCACCAGGAAAATCGATCCCTTCCCAGAAACTTTGTGAGCCTAACAAGATCGCATCTTTGGCTAAGCGGAAACGTTTGGCAATTTTATCGTTGCTACCCGTGATCCCCTGGGCCATCACTTCACGTTTAAAGCCGAGAACCTGTTGCAAACGAACATAAACGTTTTTAATACTGGCCAGCGAATTGAATAGGATCAAGGTCTGCCGATCGGTTTGCTTAAGGACTGGCAAAATCGTGTTGACGATCCAATTATCATAATCCGCACCGTTTTCACTAGGCGAATAAGTTTCTTGCGGTAACAATAATTCGGCCTTCTCTTGATAAAGAAATGGTGAATTTAAGCGAAGACTATGGACTTGTTCAGGCTTCAAGTCCAGTTGATTCAAGAAGTAGGAGAAATCACGACCAACTGCCAAAGAGGCCCCCGTATAAACCTGTAACGGAAATTGTTTGTCGATTGCTTGACGAAGGGCTTCGTGTGACTTTGCTAACCAATTCAGCTCATAATTAATGCCATCATCATCTAAGTCCAAATAAAAGCCATACTGCTTAAATTCGCGGTCTTGTAAATGATCGACAGCTTCCAATAAATGGGTCTGTAATTGCTCTAGCTTATTGTTATGGAAAATCAATTCCATCACTTTTTGAGATGAATTCGGGCGTAATTCTTCCTGGCCGATCGTCGCTTCTAGCGATTCAACCGCGTCTAAATAACGATCTAAATTGCTGATCACATGATTTAAAGCCCGCAAAAGTCCAGTTTGATGGTGCAAAAAGTCTTCGGTTTGCAGATAAACAGTTTCGCGAATAAAATTCTGTTGCGCCAACAATAAAATTTGATCGTTTAAATCATGCGTCCGTTTGATCGTTTCGGTTAACAATAATTGACATGACAATAAATCAGGTTGAATCCGTTCGAGCGCCGGTTCCGCATCGTAATTATCTTGAAGCGAACGAATGAGTTCAATGATCTGATTCAAGCGATTGTGCAGGCGCATGACCGAAAAATAGCCATGGGAACTATGAGTCAGATCTTCGGCGAAGTGTTGAGCTTCATCGATCACTAGAACGTTTTGCTCAGGGGTGAAATCTTTGATGTGCTGCGCGAGATAGGCATTATTCGTGATCACAATTTGTGCATTGGCAGCATCTGAAACAATTTTGTGCCAGAAATCGACTTGATAATACCGACTGCTTGGCACTAACGTCGGTAAATGATTGATGCTCTGGAAAAATTCCGTTTCATAATTGGTGATCTGCAATTCATCCAGATCGCCGGTTTGCGTTTGCGTCAACCAAATGATGATCCGCATTTCATTAATGGCAGTCCCACGATTTTTGGCGCCATGCCGCAAATAAGCAGCCAATCGATCAAAGTCAAGATAGTGACTCGCGCTCTTGAGTAAGGCAACTTTGAAATTTAAATCGCGCAAATGATTCAATAACGGAACGGCTTGACGAAAAAGTTGGGTTTGTAAAACCGTTGTGGAGGTCGTCACCACTAAACGCCGCCGGTTTGCACCTGTCAGCGTGTAGGAAAGTGGTAGTAAATAGCCCAAAGATTTCCCGACCCCAGTTGGCGCCTCGATCACGAGTTTATTGGGTTCGCCTTGATCCTGATATTGATGAATAAAATCCATCATGGCAAATTGAGTGGCTCGCGGTTTGATTTTTTGACCGAATTGTTGCCGTTTGTCCGCATCACTGATTGGGTAATGATCATTTGCATGGATGATTGTTGAACTGTCATCACTTCTGCTGCAGCGTAAAACAAATTCACCGACCTGCTGTAAATAACTCGGTAATTCTTGAGTCGCTTTTTGACGGAGCGCTTGTTCGAAGACTTCGCCGGTTTGTCGGCTCAAATAACGACTTAGTTGAACCATTTGTTGCAAAACCGGACGAGGTAATTGTTCGATTTGTTTCAGCAATAATAGAAAAATCTTCGCTGTTGCAATCGCATCACTATCTGCCTGATGAGGATGCTTGTGCACAATATTTAAAAAAGTGCTTAAATCTTTTAGACGATAACTAGCCGCCTGGGGCAACATAATCTGTGCCAACTCAACGGTATCAAGCGCAATCGGATCGATGGCCTCTAAACCCACGTTTTCAAAAGCTTCATTCAAAAAAGGTAAATCAAAATTCACGTTATGTGCAATGAAAATCTTGTCGATCAAAAGTTGATGCAGCGCTGGTGCCACTTCATCAAACGTCGGCGCCGTTTTCAGGCTAGCCTCACGAATTCCAGTCAAAGCCAGCACCTCACGCGGCACCGACCGTTCAGGATTGATCGTGATCGAAATATGTTCAATAATTTGATTGTCTTCAATCAAGGCACAACCAAACTGAATGATCTTGTTCCCAGCATGCCGCTGAGTACCAGTCGTCTCTAAATCAACAACAGCAAAACTCCGATCAGACAAAGATAACGCTCCTTTTATATCAAGTTGTGAGCAAGCACGGGTTGGCTTTGAGCATTAACCTGTAAAACACTTGAATCCTGCTTTTGGATTCAAATGTTTTACAAGTTAAGCGGAAAAGACAGTGCTTGCGAACACGATTATGTTGTGAGAGCTTACGCAGACAGTCAGCTCGAACACGTTTATGTTGTGGCCCACCAAGGTTTGATCCCCAGCACCGGCTCCCCTATAATTCTACCAATCTATTTGCACTTAGGAAATATAAATATTTATGTGTCACAGGTCGTTGCAACATATTACTCAGCGCTTCTTCATAAAGGTTGAGTTGACCGCGATATTTATCGATCAAAAGTTGTAATTGCGACTCGGTTTCTTTGCGAGGATCAAGATGATCGGTTTTATAATCAAATAAAATCAATTCATCATCGTTTAAAACATACCCGTCCATAATACCATGAACTAATAGATTTTGTATTTCCGGTTCGTCGGGCATGGCAAAGATGGCTTGCGCTGGGATTAGCAGTGAAAAAGCAACCTCGCGATAGATTTTATTTTGGGGATCTTGCAGCATTTGGCCTAAAGACGATTGGAAAAAATTGATGACAGAATTCAAATCGATTTTCGCAGCCACTTCTGGCAAAATCAATTGCTGCAAAGTCAGCCCCTTGATCAAACTGGTCAAATAAGTTTGATCGACGAATTGGTGCAGATCGATCCGCTGCAACAATAAATGCGTTGCCGTCCCCACTTGCGCACCGGTTATCTGCTGTTGCTCGGTTAAAAAGGTGGGTTTAGGAAAATCATCCGCAAAGATACGGCTTTTATCTGATTGCAGGCTTTGTGGTTGCGGATTTTCATCGGTGGATCTTCCAGCAACGGTCAATGGCAAAAAGCTCAGCTGGAACTGATCTGGATCGGCGAAAGCCTGTTTGATTTCCGATACCGACTGATAAGCCGTCGTTTTCGTGGCCGTCTGATATGGATATTGGAAATTAAGCAATTGTTGGATCGTCGATTTTAATTTTTCATCTAACGGTGTTAACGGTGCACTATTTTCCTGAATCACGGGTGTGTCATTCTCGGTTGTGAGCAAGTCGGCTTGATGATACAGCTTGATGTTAAAGCTGGCCTCAGTTTTAAGCGGCGTGCTTGGTGATTCGTTGTCAGCCGTTCCCGCAATTTTTAGCGTGCTTGCGCGCAACAAAGCTGGCATGATCAGCTGTAGAAAATCTTGAATTTGGCTAGGTTGTCGTAGATTTGTGGGCAATAAAACCGAACGATGCTCATCGATCAATTGATAATTAGCCACCATTTTGGGCCAATTTTCAACTTGCCCCACCAGAATTAATTTCTGCTTGGCACGAGTCAAGGCAACATATAGAAGCCTCATTTCTTCGGCAATCGTGGCTTGTTGACGCTGACGACGGATGAAATTATCAATCAGTGTGGGATATTTCAGACGTTTATCGAAATCAATATATTTGATGCCAGCACCAAATTTGCCGTCGAGGACGATTTTATCCTTGCGCACCGAATCTAGATTGAAATGATGATCGAGGTTTAAGACGAAAACAATCGGAAATTCCAGGCCTTTGCTGCCGTGGATCGTCATTAATTGAACGGCATCCTCGCCACCAGAACCAACTTGCGCTTGTGCCAAATCTTGGTCATGATCTTGCATTTCCTTAATGAAACTAATGAATTGATACAGGCCTTTAAAACTAGTCTGCTCATAACTGAAAGCACGTTGGTATAACGCGTGCAGATTTAATGAGCGCTGTAAACCACCAGGCATGCCACCAACATAATCCAAATAACCAGTCTGTTGATAAATTTCCCAAACTAGCTCGGCAATACTGTGTTGAACGGCAAAATTGCGCAAATGTTCTAGCAACGCTAAGAAATCTTGAACGTGGAGTTGTAAAACTTTATTTTCTGATCGTGCTGAAAGCTGTAATGCTGCGTAAAAATTAACTGTTTTATTAACCCCACGAATTTCTGCGAGGTCATTTTCATCGAAGTGGCCGATCGGCGAACGTAAAACGGTAACTAACGGAATATCTTGTTCCGGATTATTAATGAGCTCCAATAAAGCAAGCATCACCTGAATCTCTGTGGTTTGAAAATAATCGTTGGCATCCTTAACGTAAATTGGCACATGTTGTTGCTGCATCTCACTGATCACGGCAAAATTGTCGCCACGTGTGGGCACCAGAATCGCAATGTCTCGATAGCTGATTTTTTTCGGAGTTGCTTCATGACGATCATAAACCTGATAAGATTCTTGGAATAGCTGCTTGATTCGGTTTACCAGAATTTTGATCCGTGCCTCAGCCTTACCGATTTCCGCAGTTTTGACTTGATCAGCCTGGTTGATCGGTGCGTCGGTGGCTGTCGGTTTACTTTCATACAACAAGATTTCCGTGGTCGTTTCCAAGTCAGTCGGATAATCTTGCGCACCGGTGACGAGTTGCGCATCCTGATCGTAATCCAATTCGGCTAAGTCATGATTCATGAATTGTTTAAATAGAAAGTTAGTGCTCTCGTTAATATTGGCCGTTGAGCGGAAATTTTCGGCCAAGACGATTCGTTCGCCGGGATTATCGTCGGCTTTGAATTGCTGATACTTTTCTAAAAATTTGCTGGGATCGGCTTGGCGGAAACCATAAATCGATTGTTTGACATCCCCGACCATAAACATATTTCCTGGTTCTACTTGTGCCACCGCACGCAGAATCGCTTCTTGCAACGGGTTAATATCTTGGTACTCATCAACCAAAACTTCGTGGAAGAATTGACGATAATAAGTTTGAACGGGTTTGCGATCAGCCTGCTCAAAATTCAATAAGGCAAAAGTCAGCTGTTCCAAATCGTTAAAGTCTAAAGATTTAAGTCGACGTTTGTCCTGAGCGTAATTGGCCATGAATTCTTTAGTTGCTGCCACGAGCGTTGCCATGATCTTGCCCGCACGTTTCTGCGTCTCAACTAAGACGTCTTCTGGTGCAAAGAAATATTGGTCTAACAGCTCCTGATAAGTTGCCTTGGTTAGATCTAACTGCTGTTTGAAATCCTGGCGCGCTTCTAATTCATCGACATAACTTTTCCCTTTTGCTACGAATCGCGCTGGAAATTCGATTTGTTTTAAGGCGGCATCAATTTGGCTGAAAGTGAGTTGGTCTGATTGAATCAGACTATCCATACATTCCAAATCTTGCGTAAACAAATCGGCCAACCGATTTTTCGCATCGGTGATTTGCGGTAGCATATCGAGTAGTTGCTGGAAGTCACGACGTAACTGTGTCAGCTGCTCAAAAATTGCGGGACGAATCTGTTGTTGGAAATATGGACTCGAAGCTAGATCCGTCGTGATCTGATAAGAAGCCATGATTTCGTCTAGCCAATCGTTGGTATTGGGTCTGGTGATGGCAAACGCGTATAACTGAAACACGGCATCTTGCAATCCTTGATCAGAACGGTCGCTACCGAATTGTTCTGCCAAAGCAAAAAAGTCTTCGTCTTGTTGATCATAATGACGATCACGTAAATTGGCCCAAGTTTGTTCCTTCAACAATTCGCGCTCGGTATTATCTGTCAACAAGCGAAAATTCGGATCTAAATCTAGTAAATAATAAAACTTCTGGATCACTTTCAAACAGAATGCGTGCAAGGTACTGATTTGGGCTGTGGCTAATAAATTTAATTGTTGTCTCAGTTGCTGCATCGTTTCACGGTCGGTCGCCTGACTGACTTCTTCATTCAGTGACACGCGGACTCGATCGCGCATTTCGGCCGCGGCGGCATCCGTAAAGGTCACGACTAATAATGAATCGAGATCGACACCTTGCAACACTTCTTTGATGATTCGTTCAACTAAGACGGTTGTTTTGCCAGATCCAGCAGATGCTGAAACTAGAATATCATGGCCGTGATGATCAATGGCCGCTTGCTGTTGTGCCGTAAAATTAGTCATCTGCTGGTTCACCGTCCTTTTGAGTTAAAGTCTCAATAATTGTTTTCTTGTCCAGACTTGGCAATAAACGATACTGATTTTCTGGCAACATGGCATCAAACATCATGATCGATTTATAATCGGTATATTTCAGACCGGTTTCTTGATCGCTCAACTTGTAAGGCGCGATCCGCAACTTTCCAGAAAAAATTTCTTCGGCCGCCGCCACTAATAATTGCCGATTCCGCGCTAATAAGAGTTCTAATTCTGGTTCGGTGACGCCTTGCGTTTCCTTGGTGAGTTTGAAGCCACTTTTTTTAGTGTAGGCAATCGGATAAAGCAACGAATTTTGTTCAATTGCTTGCGGATCAATGCTTGCTAGATACTCAGGGAAAGCTTGATCGATCAATAAACCCTTATAACGATGTTCCTTCACAATTTCGTTAACAACATCTATATCGGCAGTATAGGTTAACGGTTTATCGGCAATGTGCAAATAGAATGCCCCAATTGGCTCTGCATTATCCAGTGTGAGCTGATGACGATTATCCGCGACCGTTTGTAGGTAAGTCAGTAACTGCAGCGAGAGGCCATAATAAGCCCTCGTAAAGTCAAACTTCTTATCACCAGATTTATAATCAATAATTTGATAAACAGGTGTTTGATTTAATTCACCGATGTCGATGCGATCGATTTTCCCACGAACAGAGAGTTTCTTCTGGTCGTCCAGCTCAAACTCCAATCCGGGAATGCCGGTTTTACCATCGATCAAGCCAAATTGAACCTCAGTTCGATATGGCTTCAAGATAGTGTGTGCCGCCTGTTCCGTCAATACCGAAGTCATAAACGCACTGGTCTTACCAAGCTGGCGCCGATAATAATGCATCTGGCCAGGACCAGTCAGGATTTGATACGTATTTTGTGCAAATAATTCCGCTGTGATTCGTTGATTGATCTCAGTTAGCTTTTCTGGCGTCAATTCCGCCGGGGTCAAATTTTCGGCCGCCAGTATTTTAACGAAGTGATCCAGATAATCATGGAAAAATGTCCCCGTGTTTGCACTGTCGACGGTATATTGATCGCGAGTATGCAACTTGAGCCCAAATTTCAAGAAATAATCATAAGGATTCATGTAGAAATTTTCGAGTTGAGAAACCGAACTAAACAAATGCTGACCATATAAGGTGTCCACATGTGCCGACGTTAATTGCGCGGGTATATTTTGATAATCGAGACTGGCCAGGATGCCTTGATAAAATTCGCCGTGTTCTGGATCGGCAGCTAAGTCTTGAGCCACCCATTGCCAAGATTGTGGTAAAGATTCACGCAAACTCTTCTGATGTTGCGCCAACAACAGTAATGGCCCGAGCACGCCCTGTTTAGAGGCAGCAAAGTCCAATATTCGACTCTCCGCTTCCGGGAAATCATGATATTTTGTTGGCACTAAATGGAAAAAGGTTTGAATACGCTCCACATATGGCGACAATTTATTATCAGCGTGACCATCACTATGTTTCGGATAAGAAAAAATCAGGCGTTGTTGACTGCTCAAAAAAACCGCGCCGTATTTTAACGGCTGGTCTGTGGCTTGTAGATTGGCGGTCTCCCCTAGTTGCAAAGGCCGCTGTTGGTCAAGCAAGTATTGATTAATCACGCGCCGTTCTTGGTCGTCGATCAATCTTGCTTGTTGGGTTTGACCGGGGATGTTTTCGCGAGTGGCGCCTAACAGAATGGTGATTTGATGACCCTGGTCTTGGATCATCCCAACGTTTGAAACTAACACGGCATCCAAAGTCGCGGGAATTTGCGAAAACTCGGTATTATTGAAACCGGCGTTCAGCAAGTCGCTGAAGACAGTCAGGTCGAATTCTTGCTCGCCCCAAATAGTGACGTAATCGTCGAGCAGATTAATAAACGCCTGATAAGTTTGTTGAGGCTCTTGTGCCAAAGACAAGTCACCCTCGTCAGTCGCCACTTTCTGCCAATCTTTTAAGCGGTCAATTACGCGATGGCTTCGCAAAAATTCATATAAATAACCGGCAAATTCACCAGCAGAACCCACGTCTTCGACCAGTTTCAACCAAGGTTTAAAAATAGCGATGATAAATTGATGTAGGCCTTCAATGGCGGCCATTTTTTTAGTTTGCTCGGCGGTTAATTCTGGCAAAGATTCAGGGTCTTGATGCGAATAGGGTCCTTGAACTGTCCATGCGCGTTCCTTCAGCCAAGTTTTACCGCGGATGCCGAACGCAATCGCGTAATTTTCCAACCAATCGAGTTCTTGCCGGAATTCGGTTAAGTTCGTTTCTTCCGGCAGCAATAATTCCGTTCGCAATAAAATCAGCAGATCTTCGAGTCGTAATGGATTCTGGGTGATAGCTAATAAAGATTTGACAAATAAAACAAACGGATGGTTAGCCATTGGCATTTGTTGGTCACTAAAATACGGGATCTCATTTTGGGTGAATAAAGCGGAAATGGTGGCGGCATAATTGGGCACGTTATTGGCCAGCACCAAAAAATCACGATAGCGATAATCTTGTAAGGCAACTAATTGACGAATGTAATTAGCAACCGCGCGCACCTCACTGGTTAGAGAATCCGCCTCCCAAATTTGAACATCCTGTTTGATTTCCGGGACTATTTCTGCCGTGATCAGATTGCCATTGGTGGAATCGATCCAATAATTCTCCACCTGTTGTAAGGCAATACTCGTCCGTTTGGCCGTCACAGGCAGCCAATTCTCTTGCGGAATTTGTTGAAGCGAATCATAGCCAAGTTGGCGCAAAGTTCTCAATGAATTGGTGAAATAATAGGTTTCTGAAGTTGGTTGCTCACGTAATTGAGGATCTAAGTATAATGTTAAATAAATCGTTGCGCCCTGCTGGTTGAATTTTTGAATCAAGGCTAATTGTTGTTGGTTAAATTCAGGAAAGCCTAATAAATAAATGTGGAATCCGGAAAAGTCGCGTTGATCGACCTGCGCTAATAAATAAGCCATCAACTCTTCGTTACTCGTGAACTTGTCGGCAATTTCGGCTTGATATTTTTCAAAAATAAACGATAATTCAGTCAGCTTGTCTACCGTTGAGCCAACCACTTGTTGAGTCGTGGCTAATTGATCGACGAGTTCCTTAAGGTCCGCGACGGTGAAGTTGCCTTGCATTAACTCGGTCAATTGCGCGCCCAGTTGCTCTAAGAAACCGATGCGGCGACTCTCACCATAAAAAAGTGGCAAATCTTGGCGATGTCGTTGCAAGAGATCACTCAAAAACATGGCCTGCGCTGCGTCAGACAATTGGGGTTGTTGGTAGTGTGGATCGTCACGGAGAAAATACCATAGCAAGCGCGAAAACGATAGGATCTGCAAGCGACTGCTTGCGATGATCCCCTTGGTAGCTAACTCTGGATGATAATCAGCCAGCTTAGTCAAAATTTGGACTTCGCTGTTAAATTTAATATGATTCGGGACTAAACAAATAAACTGCTGATTTAGTTGGGCAGTGTAATCATCACTGATCTGCTTAAAAAGCTGCGCAGAGACATCATCTTGCTGTTTACCTACAATAAATTTCATGACCATTTGCACATCGCTCCTTGGTTAATATTTTAGCATATTTAGCTTTGGAAAATACTGCAGCTTGTTATTTTTTGGGATGGAAACTGTGGTGAACAGCTCAGTCGTTTTTTAGAATTAGTTCAGCGTGATCAAAGATGCCTTCTCTTTAGCCTAGACTAAAAAACATGCGCTTAACTCCTAGGTGATGTATTTCAGCCGAATAAATATTTGAGCTTTCAGCTTTTCTTGAACGACTTATTATTGATTGGTAATGAAAATCAAATAATTAACATATCTGCTGTAAAATAAAAAGTCCACGCAACGGTTACTTCAGGTTGCGTGGACTTTATAGTCCAACGATTGAAATGAAATCTCAATAACTGTAAAATATTTCAATCAATATTTTACAGTTGTCTGGCATTAGACACAATTTGGAAAAAAGGAACTGCATCAGTAGATGTCAGTCTCTTGAACATAACGCTTGGACAATAATCATTTGTGTTTATTCCGATGAAACAAATCATCTCTCCAAAAAAATAGAAGACTTGAAACAGTGACAATATCGAGTATTCCAACAAGATAACCTAAGAACCGATTTTGTGGGGTAAACAGGAAAGAAATACTCATACTTGTTATTAAGATCGTAAGTCCAGAGAAAATTAGCCAAGCCTGCTGGTGTTTTGATTTTCTAAATACACCAATTAATACTAATCCACTTGATATCAAGCTTAATGTGATCACTAAATATGCTGGCATAATATTACGACCACGTAGTTCCCAAATATGCAGCAGCATAGGTCACATAAATAGCAACCGGAGCTGATGATATTGAAACAGGATCACTACTATCATTAACACTTGCGGCGACAGTCGATATTGTTGGATGGATGTAGTATGAATCTATGGACACGATTTAGTATAATGCCATTATAGGAAGGATCGTGTTCTGA
>NZ_RHOW01000014.1 GCF_003946215.1 Lapidilactobacillus mulanensis | reverse complement strand
AAATCCCTCCATAGTTGTTAGATGAATTATTGTATTTCATCTGACAACCATAAAGGGATTATCGCATCGCTTCAATAATGAAGGACTAGATTTTAGAAGAAAAATCAGTGATCAGTGTGCAAATAAACGTTGATAAAGTTCGGTGATGGGACTTTGATTGTTGTTCGCATCCAAGACTAAATTGGCCGCCTGTTTTACTTCAGCAATGCCATTTTCAACGCTGACGCCCATTCCGGCTGCCTTAATCATCGGCAAGTCGTTAAAATTGTCACCAAGTGCGATAATTTCGTCCGTTTCGATGCCTAATCGCGCGCCTAACTCAATCGTTGCGCGACCTTTATCAACTGTTGGTGGATTGAATTCAACGTAGCGAGATGATGAGTAGGCGATCGTCATGGGTGCCGATACTTTTTCAATCGCTTTTTGACGAAAGTCGGTCAATACTTGTTGATCAAGATTTTCCATAATGATCTTGACGATCGGGATGTTTTTAAATCTTGCGAGTGTTGGATCGTTGAGTTCGCGAGGAATAACTTTGCGCGACTGAATATAAGCGCGTTCGTCTGCATTAATGTTGGTGACGTAGACCGCATTTAAAGTGTACACATGAATTCCCAATTGTGGTTCAAGCCGTGCCAACTGGTAAAGTTGATCTGCCACTTGATGATCTAAATAATGGTTGACTAAAACATTGTAGTGTTCATTATCAACGATCACACCGCCATTGTAAGAAACAACATATTGATTCGGTTGCCCATAGGTTCCGATTTTTTCAAGCAAACTTCGCATAGACGCAAATCCGCGCCCACTGTTCGGAACGAATTTGACGCCCATCGCCGTTAATTGGCGAATCGTTTGAACGTCTGCTTCCGAAATTTCACCGTGATCATTAAGCAGGCTTTCGTCGAGATCACTGACAATTAGTTTATACATTTTTACCTCATGCTAAATTTATAGTAGTGCGGTGAAACTTTGGGTCTTAGTCTGGAAAAGCCAATTGATGACATTTTGGCTGACGATCGGGGTCTTTTCGATCATAAATTCTGCGACTGGTGAAGATGTATATTGGCTAACAAACCAGCTGGGCTCGATCACATTTAAGATCGACAACGCCAGGAAGATGCCTAAGTACATGATCACAACCGCGATGATCGCACCAGCCAGACCGTTTGCTTGTTTGATCACGGGTATCCAAGTGACCGCACGAGAAAGCCGACCAAGCCAGCGTATGATCAGATGACCCACAAACATAATTAGCCAGAAGGCAATTGTTTGCGCCACAAAATGCGCGAATGGATCAGAAGGATCACCTTGTTTGGTCAGCGTTAATAAAGCGTCACCTAATTTGGAATCATAAAATAAACCAAGCAGGAAAACAAATAGTGTTCCGACGGTGTAAAGCAATTCCTTGATCAGTCCGCGACGATAACCGCGATGAATTGCGGCAAGGAGCAAAATAACGATAACAATTGATAAAATCATGGGCTTCACTTTCCTTATTTGATAATACTAGTTTAACAGGGAATCCGACGAATGTAATCGAGCTTGAGACTTATTTTTGAAAATAAAAAGGTTTGCGAAAAATAAATGACTGAAAAGTCATTGACCTTTCAGTCACCAAAGAATATAATCGCCCTTGTCATTAAAAGTGATGGGCTTTTATTTTGAAGGGGAGAGGCTAACTATGGCTGATCAAATCGTATTAGACGTTCAACATTTACAAAAGAAATTTGGCAAGTTCCAAGCGTTAAAAGATATTAATTTACAAGTACGTCAAGGTGAGGTCGTTGGATTTATCGGACCCAATGGCGCGGGTAAATCAACAACGATCCGAACTATATTGGGCATGCTAAAAGCAGACGGTGGTGTCGTTAAAGTTTTCGGCGAGGATGCTTGGTCACAGGCCGTTCAAATTCATCAACGACTGGCATATGTACCTGGTGACGTTTATTTGTGGCCGAATTTTACCGGTGGCCAAACGATCGACCTATTACTGAAGATGAGTAAGCAGCAACACAGCGCTAAAACGGATGAGTTGATCAAGAAATTTGAATTGGACCCGACGAAGAAAAATCAGACCTATTCAAAAGGTAACCGTCAAAAAATCGCGTTGATCGCCGCGTTATCTTGCGATGTGGATTTTTATATTTTTGATGAGCCAACTTCTGGGTTGGATCCATTGAACGAAATCATTTTTCAAGCGGAAGTGGTGCGTTTGAAGGATGAAGGCAAAGCGATTTTATTATCCAGCCATATTTTGTCAGAAGTTGAAAAAATGGGCGACACGATCGCAATCATTCGCCAAGGCACCATTATTGAATCGGGTTCGTTAGACGAAATGCGTCATCTGACGCGCACCAATGTCAATGTGAGTTCGACTGGCGAGCTTTCAACTCTCAAGGATTTATCTGGTGTGCATCAATTTAAATTAATTGATGATTCTAAAAACAAAGCTGAGTTTTCGGTTGATTCTGATGCATTGCAGGCTGTTATGCAAGTGCTAACGGATAAGGGGATCACCAATATTCAGGTCGCGCCACCAACACTAGAAGATTTATTCATGCGTTATTACGGCGATACGGACGTCGAACCAGAGGTGAATAAACATGTTCAATAATTTGTTTGCTCAATCTGGACGTTTGTTGAGAATCAATTTGAAACGTGATCGGTTTAAGATGCTGACGTGGATCGTCGTTATCATTGGCTTAATGATCGGTTATGCTTCAAAGATTGGCGTGATCTATTCGAGTCAAAGCTCGGTTAACGCCTTAATGGTTACTTTGCGTTCGCCTGCAATGATCGCCGTTCTAGGTTATGTGCCAGCAAATGTGAAGATGACTGAGGCTATTTTGTTTTCAAGTGAAATGCTTGTGTTTATGGGTTTGTTTTATGCCTTGGCCAGTTTACTGTTGTCGGTTAACGTCACGCGTGGTGATGAGGAGCAAGGACTGACTGAACTGGTTCAAGCAAAAGGTGTTGGTCGTCAGGCCACTTTGATGGCTGCGTTTCTAGAATCTGTGGTGTTTAATCTCGTCATGTTTGTCTTATTGGGTGTTGGATTACAACTAGCTAATATGACCGGCAGCAACACGAATGGTAACTGGCTGACTGCTGCACTTTTATCTGGCGTGGGATTATTATTTGGCACTAGCGGAATTCTGACCGCGCAAGTGACTGCCGAAGCGCGTACGGCGTCAACTTATACCATCGGATTATTAGGCCTTTCGTATTTAGTTCGCATGATGATCGACGTACAAAATCCTGACTATAACTGGTGGTCACCACTGGGTTGGATCGAACGCGGTGCGGTATATTACGACAATAATTGGCTGCCAGTGGTTTATATCATCTTGGCAATCATTGTGATTTTGGGCGCTGCGATATTTCTAAGTGCTCGGCGGGACGTCGGCGCTGGTCTGATTGCAACCCGTGCTGGAAAAGCGACGAGCCGTTTCTTAAGAGGACCACTGACAACGCTGATCAAAGTGGATGCCAAGGGATTTTGGTCTTGGTTCTTCGGCGCCATTATCATGGGACTGATGTATGGGTCGATTTTTAACAGTATCACTGACGTTCTGAAGTCCAATAAATTTATGGAACAAATGTTTAGCGACGCGATGAAAAATAAGGCCAGTGATGCATTGCTGCTTCAATTCCTATCAACACTTTCTGTTGTGTTTGTGCTGATCGGGACCGTTCGGGGAATTGTGCTAGTCAACAAGTTGGATGGCGATGCGAAGAAAGGCTATTTAGAACAGTTCCTAGCAAAACCTGTGAGTCGCGTACGTATTTTTTGGACATATGTTGGCTATGCATTGGTCAATGCGCTGATGGCGTTTGCGGCTGGGATCGGTGGTTTATATGCAGGTAATATTGCGGTGATGGGTAATCATCCACTAGCCCTTAAATATTTCACTCGGTTATTTGCGGGTTACAGCGTTACGATCGCCGTTATGATTGCACTAGCAGCTGTTGTGATTGCTTTTGCACCCAAGCTGAAAAGTATAGCCATGATTTATACGGGCGTGGCGTTTGTGGTGATGTATTTCCGCAGCATCTTCAAACTTAAGGACTGGATGGTGGAGTTGGTACCTTATGGCTGGATGCGGGATATTCCGGTGAAAGAAATCGACGGCACTGTTTTACTTGGCTTGTTGGTCGTAGCTGTTGTATTATTGGTTGTTGCGGCAAGCGGATTTCAACGCCGTGATCAAATCATGAATTAGGATGAGCACATGAGAAAAGTAACGAGATTGGCACGCGATCCCCAAAAAGAAATGCGGATCATTGACGAAGCTATGACCGAATTTGCGGCCAATGGCTATCACAAAACGCGAGTTGAAGACATTGCAGACAATGCCGATGTTTCTAAAGGCTTGGTTTTTAAATATTACGAGAGCAAATCACAGTTGTATTTGACCGTGCTTAAAGAAGCGACGGAACGCGTGATGAGCGTTGCTGACCTGCATGTTTGGCAGAATTCAGAGGATCTTGTCGCCATGATCATCAATGCCACCCAATATAAAATTAAACTGCAATTGAAATTTCAAAAAGAATTTAAAGTCTTATTGGACGCTTACGTTCGTAGCAATCAATTGCCAGAAGAAGCACGCCATTACGTCAAAGATAATTTAATTGATAATGCCGCGCTGCAAAATGAAATTACTGGGCCAGTCTTGGCGCGGATCAAGTTGAAGCCTGGTGTCCGTCGTGAAGATGTCTATGAAATGTTAAACCTGATTCAAGGCAGCTACTCGGTTAAGATCCAACAATATTTAGCGGCACATCCCGATATGAACAATATTGAGGATATGGATGATTTGATCGGCACGTTGACCCGTTATTTAGAGATTTTTGAGCACGGATTTTCGGCAGATTAGTTAAATAACCTTCAGATTTGACGGCCTCAAATCTGAAGGTTATTTTCATGATCGTGAAATTTAAGCGTTGATTTATCAATGTTGCAATTATAAGTTGCGCAAATAGCAGTTGCTAATTGCGCGATGTTCGGATTTTATGCTAGCTATCCCGCGGAGAACTCAGCATAATAAAGGTAGGTTCTCAGGGGGCTATCGAGAAGGAGTGATTTAAATGGCTAACATTGTATTTGCACAACAACTCAAGAAAATCAGATCAGAAAAAGGATTATCTCAGGAAAACATTGCCACAGAATTATTTATTTCACGACAGGCCGTTTCGCGCTGGGAAAGTGGCGAAGCGACACCCGATGTGAACAACTTGGTTCAATTAAGTGACTTGTTGGATGTTGATTTAGATTATCTGGTGCTTGCAAAAGAAAGTCATCCTGCTGAAGGAGCTGAGCAACAAACGTCGTCAACTAAACGGCCGATGAATGGCTGGGAATTCGTAGCTAAATATTGGTGGCTACTTCTTGCGATTGGTGGCTGGTTGAGCTGGTTTATTCCAACGATCGTATCGAGTTTTCGTTAAAATAACTAATGGATATATTTTTCGATTGTGGTTAGACTAATCGTCTGTTGATATTCATTAGCTAACTTGCGTTTGATTTCGTGACCGGTCAAATGATAACTGGAAGCGAGCAAATGAATATATATTTTTGCTTCAGTGGTCAGTGGACTCTTGGGCGCATCACTTTTACGGAATTTAGCCGTAAAATCAGGGATGCTCTCAGCCGTCGCTGGCCATTGATATTGTTCAAGTTGTTGCTCTAAATCGGAAATATTCATGATCAGTTTCGCCGTTACAGCTTCGTATTTTTTGATGGTTTGTTGGGACTGATCGATCTGTGCCCGTAACTTATCAAGACCGCTCTGTGTCCACAGAATCGTATCTTGACCGAGTTTAACAAAACCAAGCTGTGAATTCTTGGTCAGTTCAAGTGGATTGGTCGACGGCTTCTGGGACAGGACTTCAGTCGCTTCAAATTTTCGATACGGATAGCTACCGAAATAGCCTTTCGTATTCTTGGTGTATTTTATTTTTTGTTGTTGGGAATGCTGCTGAATGTCATTAACAAATTTCTTAATGATCTCTGGAAGTTTAGTGTGGTCTAAATAATGAATCACTAAATAAGGAATATCATATTTCTTGGTAAAATTCAGACGACTGTTCCCATTTGTGTTCAGGCGTTTCCAAGCGTCGACGGCTTCTGGGGTTTTATTGATGGGCTGATAATGTTGCGCGCCGTTATACTCAATAATCGCTAGAAAGTCATCGATACATAGTGCAAAGTCAACGGGCAGATGTGCGCCTTGTTGGCTTTTTAATTCTGGGAAAACTTTTTCCCGTTCGAAATAAATGCTCAGCTCATTTAATAATTGTCCAATTCGAGCTTCTTGCTTTGAAGGCGTATCCATTTAATGACCTCCGAAATATTTATCACTCTTAGCTTAACCATAACACAAAGTCACCGCAATTAGAACGTACGTTCCCTAAAAATTCGATGTTTTTGTAATCTTTTTTCAATTTAGCAGAACGCTTTAAGCATCGCGCTTGTTCAATTTGCGAATAATTCAGATAAAGCTTGTCATATTGACCTAGACATGTTATTTTATAACAAGATTAAATACGTTGAAAGAAGGGAAAGCCATGTCAGCTACTGAATTTTTAAAGCAACCAATGAATCAGAGCGATATTAACTTAAGGCATGGCTTTCCCATCGAGTGGGTACTTTACTAGTTTTTAGCTAAATACTAGATAATGTAGGCTATACCTTAAACAGGTCTAGTCTTTTTTTGTAGCTTAATAGCTTTATTGCCGGTGAACTTTAACGATACCTTATATTTTTGTGGCATTAGTTCAGCTTAGGCTACAGATGCTAAGGGTGGTAGAAACTGTCACGAATAGTGATGATCAATTAAAAATAGTTAGGAATATTAAATGGAAAATTTAAAAAAATATGAAAATTGGCAGCGTTGGATCACGCTGCTATTGTCTAGCCAAACGATTTCAATCTTCGGGTCGTTGGTTAGTGGCTTTGCAGTTGTCTGGTACATTACTTTGCAAACGGGTTCCGGCATGTGGGTCACTTATGCGACCTTAGCAACCACCGTTCCTTCAGTTATTATTTCACTGTGGGCTGGCGTTTGGGCGGATCGTTATAGTCGAAAATATCTAGCGATGATCGCCGATTCTGGTATTGCCATCGCAACCTTGACAATGGCCATTTTATTTTCGCTGGGATTTGATCAGTTATGGTTGTTATTAATTCTGTTAGCGGTGCGTTCCGCGGGTAACGGTATTCAATCGCCATCGGTCAACGCCATGATCGCCGATATCGTTCCGCAAAATAATTTAAGCCGGATCAACGGAATCTATAATACGCTTAGTTCGTTTTCTCAATTAATGGCACCAGCAATGGGTGGTGTCATTCTAGCAAACTTTGATTTACGTTTTGCTTTCGCATTAGATGTGGTCACGGCGATCATTGGGATTTCAATGACGGGCTTGATTAAATTGGCGCCACGCGAACATCGAGTCGAGCAAACGGGTGTTTTTCAAGAAATGGCTGCGGGTTTGCGTTATGTACGCGCTCGTCCATTGATCATCGGTTTAATGATCGCCTATGGGGCCTTCTTCATCTTGTTAGCACCAGCCAGTGTTCTGTCACCAGTCTTCGTTGAACGCGCGTACGGGAACAATGTGGCCTTCCTGACCTGGTCTGAAGTGGCATGGTCGATCGGTTCGGTAGTCGGTGGTGTTTTGGTTGCCACTAGAAAAGTAATCAAGGATAAAGTGGGTGCGATTGCTTTAGTCATGGTTGTCTGCGGGGTGGTTTTCGGCGTGATCGGATTTGCACCGTCGATTTGGTGGTACTGTGTGATCATGGCCGTTGGTGGTCTGGTTTTCCCACTTCTGCCAACTGCAGATACCACATTGATCCAGGAAAACGTTGAGCCCGATTATATGGGACGTGTTTTCTCCGTGTTCGGAATTTTTGTCGGTGCGACAACGCCGATCGGAACACTATTATTCGGTCCTTTAGCCGACTTGATCAATATTAAATGGATTTTTCTAGGCACAGGTATTTTGAACATTGTCGTTGGGTTTCTCTTCCTCAGTTCAATGAAAAAATATCGCCAAGAGGAACTACAAAAGTATCGAAAATAATCAAGTTGATCTGTTATGCAGCTACGTTTTTGGTGGCTGCATTTTTTAATCCTGCAAATAATTCAGTTTACGGAAAATTTACCGTGATATAACGCGTTATGAGGTTGCAAATAGGTCGATTTTTAGTTAAAGTAAAAGCAGTGTGTGAAACAAAAGGTTGTTTCACGAAGAACGTGAGGGGTAAAATGTCACCAGATCAATTTTTTCAACAGTTAGAAACTCAAGGGATCATCTTAACGGCAACACAAAAACAACAATTTGATAACTATTATCATTTATTAGTCGAGACCAATAAAGTGGTTAATTTGACGGCGATCACCACTGAAGGTGACGTTTATTTAAAGCACTTCTACGATTCGTTGACCCTGGCGTTTGCTTTGCCAGAGTTACAAACGGCGTCTTTGTCGTTATTGGATGTTGGTGCGGGCGCCGGCTTCCCATCGATCCCGAATAAAATTGTGTTTCCGCAACTCGAAGTCAGCATTGTTGATTCATTAAATAAGCGCATCAATTTCTTGCAAGAGTTGGCAACACAACTCGATTTACAAGGGGTCGCTTTTTATCACGAGCGCGCCGAAGACTTTGGCAGTAAACGCTCGCCACATCGTCAGAGTTATAACGTCGTTACAGCCCGTGCGGTTGCCAGCTTGCCGGTTCTAGCAGAGTTATGTTTGCCACTCGTTCAAAAAGGCGGCTATTTCGTGGCGATGAAGGGTAGCAAGGGCGTTGAGGAATTACAACAGTCTGAGCATGCTTTTCACGTTCTCGGTGGCAAATTAGTTAAGTCGATTGAATTGACCTTGCCAGAAACAAAGGATAAACGCGTCATCATCATTGTTCAAAAAACGAAAGAAACACCTAAAACTTATCCGCGTAAACCAGGTACGATCACCAAGGCACCATTGCTTGGTGATGAATTGAAGTAAAGGAGGAACAAGATGGCTTTCTTCAATCAAAAAAAAGAAACGAATCAATCTGATCCTGATGAATTGGAAAATGCAGATCAGTCGAAAAAAAATATTCGGCAAATTTCGATTTTACAGATTGTTCCCAATCGATTTCAGCCGCGTAAACAATTCACAGCCGGATCTATTAACGAGTTAGCACAGACGATCGCGGCACATGGCCTCTTGCAACCGATTATTTTGCGTGAATACGCACCGGATCATTATGAAATCATTGCCGGTGAACGTCGCTATCGCGCAGTGCAGTCGCTAGGCTGGGCAGAAATTTCGGCTATTGTGAAACAAATGACCGATCAGGAATCTGCGGAAATGGCAGTGATCGAGAATTTACAGCGTGAAGATTTAAACCCGATCGACGAAGCCGCTGCTTATCAAAGCTTATTGGACACGACCCATGGCACCCAAGCCCAGTTGGCGCAACGTTTAGGGAAAAGCCAATCTTATTTAGCTAATCAATTACGTCTACTCAAGTTACCCGCAGAAGCGCAACAAGCCATCGTGAATGGTCAGATCACACCCAGACATGGGCGCGCACTTTTGAAACTCGACGCGATCACGCAAGCCATTGTCTTGAAACAGATTTTAGCAGACCATCTCACGGTTGGCCAAACCGACCAATTGATTGCCCAATTAAGTGCCCCGGATGCGACTCAGACTGCAAAGCCAACAACGCAGGAGAAAACTGGGACGGCTAATTCCGCGCAGCCTGCTGCAAAGGACGATCCACAAAACGGGACAGGCGCACACCGATTAACCAACGCTGCAAAAAAAATTAAACAGTCATTAAAACAAATCCAGTCTGCAGGTAATCAGGTACAGTTCACCGAAAAAGCAACGGCTGATCACTACACGATCACAATTGAAGTTTCTGTTGCTAACTCCGCAGAGAATGAAGAGGAAAACTAATGGTCAAGGTAATTTCAATTGCAAATCAAAAAGGTGGCGTTGGCAAAACGACCACGACGATCAATCTCGCTGCGTGCTTGAATGAAGCCGGTAAACGCGTCTTAATTGTTGACAGCGACCCCCAAGGCAACGCAACTAGTGGATTGGGCATAAAAAAATCCGATGTTTCAAAAGATGTCTACGATGTCTTGATCAATCAGTTGCCAATGAAGTCGGCCATTTATCACACGAAGCGTGTGCACCTTGATGTTGTACCCGCGACGATTCAATTGGCCGGTGCTGAAATCGAATTGACCACGCAGACGGCTCGCGAACAACGGCTACTCAAAGGATTGGCTGGCGTTAAAGCTCAGTATGATTATGTCTTGATCGATTGCCCACCATCCTTAGGACAGCTGTCGATCAATGCTTTTACGGCTAGCGATTCGATTATCATTCCGGTTCAGAGTGAATACTATGCATTGGAAGGTTTGAGCCAGTTGCTGAACACCGTCCGTCTCGTTCAGAAGCATTTCAACCCGGAGTTGAGTATTGAGGGTGTGCTTTTGACCATGTATGATGCGCGCACTAACCTTGGTGCAGAAGTCATCGAAGAAGTGCGCAAGACATTTCGCGATCGCGTTTACCAGACGGTTATTCCACGCATCACACGTTTGGCAGAGGCGCCAAGTTACGGATTATCGATCATCGATTATGATCGTAAATCTCGTGGCGCGGAAGTTTACCAAGCTTTAGCAAAGGAGGTTATGGCTGCTAATGGCGACAAATAAGAATTCAAAAGGACTAGGCAGAGGAATCGATGCAATTTTTTCCGACTTTGAATCTGTTAATACAGACAAGGAAGTTGTTGAAGAATTATCATTAGCTGACATTCGCCCTAACCCTTATCAGCCTCGAAAAACTTTCGATGATGCTGCATTGCAAGAATTAGCGGATTCGATTCGTCAAAGCGGTGTTTTCCAACCGATCATGGTGCGTAAAAGTTTGAATGGCTATGAAATCATTGCTGGCGAGCGTCGTTTCCGTGCCAGTAAGATTGCTGGTAAAGAAACAATTCCAGCGATCGTTCGTCAAATCGATGAACAACAAATGATGGAAATCGCCGTTCTTGAAAATTTGCAACGTGAGGATTTAACGCCGTTAGAAGAGGCAGAGGCGTACCAAACGTTGATTCAAAAGTTGAGTCTGACGCAAGAAGAAGTTTCGGAGCGAATTGGTAAAAGTCGCCCGTATATTGCTAATTACTTACGCTTACTGACATTACCCGATGTTACCAAAGAATATTTACAAACAGGTAAGCTTTCAATGGCGCAGGCCAGGACATTGCTTAGTTTGAAAAATAAAGCAGAGATCGACACCGTTGCTGAAAAAGCGATTAAAGATGGCTTAACGGTGCGACAGCTCGAACAGTTTGTTTTACAAATGAATGCCGATAAAGCTACGGTGAAAGCTAAACAACCAGCGAAATCACCTTATATCAAGGCGACAGAAAACGCATTGGTCGATAAATTAGCGACGAAAGTTAAAATCAGCGCGAATAAACGAGGCGCCGGTAAAATTGAAATTAAATACACGTCAGTGAAAGATTTGAACCGGTTATTGGATGTCCTAGATATTAAAATCGACTAGAATAATTGTGCTCACAACATACAAGAGGAGGCCAGCAAGCAATGTTTGAACTTGGTGATTTAGTACAGATGAAGAAGCCTCATGCTTGTGGGGAGAATCGCTGGGAAGTCGTCCGGCTTGGCGCTGATATTAAAATTAAGTGCATGGGTTGCGGCCACCTAGTGATGTTGACAAGACGTGACTTTACGAAGAAAATGAAGAAGGAATTACAGAAAGCCGCCGAAGTTGATCCGGCTTTAGAAAAAGAATACTTAACAGTGGATCAAATTAAAAAACCGCGCTAATGTAGTCTCACATTTTGTCCATGCTTGAAAATAAATAAAAAGGAAGTTTATCATGTCATTAACAGCTGGTATTGTTGGTTTACCTAATGTTGGTAAGTCCACTTTATTTAACGCAATCACTAAAGCAGGCGCCGAAATGGCGAATTATCCCTTTGCAACGATCGACCCAAATGTGGGGATGGTTGAAGTTCCAGATGCACGTTTGGCGCGAATCGATGAAGTCATTCCTGCGAAAAAAATTGTGCATACCACTTTCGAATTTACTGATATTGCCGGCATCGTCAAGGGTGCGAGCAAAGGTGAAGGTTTAGGCAATAAATTCTTGGAGAATATTCGCCAAGTGGATGCCATCGTTCATGTTGTTCGTGCTTTTGATGATGATAATATCACCACAGTTACCGGCAAAGTTGATCCACTCGATGATATTGAAACGATCAATTTAGAATTGATCTTGGCCGATTTAGACAGTGTTAATAAGCGTTATGATCGTGTCGAGAAGATCGCGCGCACGAAGGATAAAGAAGCGCTAGCTGAGTTTGCCGTTTTGAAAAAAATCAAGCCAGTTTTGGAAAGTGGCGAATCCGTTCGCTCGATCGAATTCGATGAGGACGAACAAAAAATTGTTAAAGGGTTCTTCCTATTAACGGCTAAACCCGTTCTGTATGTGGCTAATATTGCCGAAGATTCTATGGGTGATCCAGATGCGGATCCATATTATCAAATCGTTCGTGATTATGCTGAGAAAGAAAATGCTGAAGCGATCGGGATCTCCGCGAAGACAGAAGAAGAAATCGCAGAGTTGGACGATAACGACAAGGCTGATTTCTTAGCTGCTGAGGGTGCCAGTGAGTCTGGTTTGGATCGCTTGATCAGAGCTTCGTATTCATTATTAGGTTTGGCAACCTTCTTCACAGCAGGCGGTCCAGAAACGCGTGCTTGGACGTTTAAAAAAGGCATGAAAGCACCACAAGTTGCCGGAATTATCCATTCTGATTTCGAACGGGGCTTCATTCGTGCCGAGACGGTTTCTTTTGCTGATCTCGACAAATACGGTAGCATGCAAGCTGCTCGCGAAGCTGGGCGGTTGCGTTCTGAAGGTAAGGAATATCAAGTACAAGACGGCGACATTATCGAATTTAGATTTAACGTCTAATTTTCAATTGAGAGGGAGCGAATGACTATTGGCATCAACAGAAGAAAGAAATCAGCAAGCGAAGGAACAACAGGCAGAAAAGCTCACTGCGCAGGAACAAAACCAGGCAGAGATCGAATCGATGTCTGCAGCACAATTACACGCTGAACTGAGTAATAAGAACGATGACTATATTTTCAAGCTGCATAAGTTACTCGTCGAGGGTGGTTACACCGACGCTGACGCAAATGCGAAGATCGATGCATTGTTGCCAGAAGTTATTTCTAATCAGCGTGTTGGTAAACCGGCAACGCAAATTTACGGTTCACCAAGTTTCAAGTTTGATCAAATGATCCATGCCAAAGAAAAGCCAAAGAAAGTTAAATATTGGATGCGCGCAATCGATATGAGTTTCCTGTACTTAGTAATTTTGGCCGTTTTGTTCGGCGTGATGGGTCTGATTCCTAACAATAAGAATGCCACGACCCAATCTTCTGGTATTTTAAGTCTGATCGTGATGGCGCTGGCCTTTGGGTTCCTGCTCACTTGGTTTACGGACACGATGGAGACTTCTCGCAATCGTAAAAAAGACACGAAGCATAAGTTTAACTGGGGAACGATCGGTAGAGGCGCCGTGGCAACGGTTGGTGTTTTGCTACTGATTTCTTTGACGGCTTTCGTCAATCCTACAATTAATCCGATCCTTCCCGCGTGGGGGTATCTCGTTTTAGCGGCAGCATCTTATGGCGCACGTTATTTATTCCGTCGCCAGTATCACATTACCGGCCGTTCAATGTAATCAATTATGGAATGATCAAAAATGGTCATTCTTTTTTTGAAATCAAAGACGAATAACTGTTAATTGATGAATTAACTGATATAATTGAGCACAATTATGAACTGTCTGAATAAAAAATTGGAGGCTATGATCAATGAGTAATTGGGACCATAAATTTGTAAAAGAAGGACTTACTTTTGATGACGTGTTGTTAATTCCTGCCGAAAGTCATGTGTTGCCACATGATGTTGATTTATCGGTAGATCTAGCTGCTAATTTACATTTGAATGTTCCCATTTTAAGCGCAAGTATGGACACAGTTACAGAGGCAAATATGGCCATTGCTATTGCTCGCCAAGGCGGTTTAGGCGTGATTCATAAAAACATGAGCATTGCCCAGCAAGCCGATGAAGTGCGCAAGGTTAAACGTTCCGAAAGCGGCGTTATAACGGATCCGTTTTATATCACGCCAGAACGTCCGATCAAAGAAGCAGAGCAACTAATGCAGCGTTATCGGATCAGCGGCGTTCCAGTTGTAACGGATGATGAAAGCTTAAAGTTAGTCGGCATCGTCACTAATCGGGACTTGCGTTTTGTCACGGATTGGCAAGCACCTGTAAGCAGCGCAATGACGAGTAAAGATTTAGTGACTGCAAAGGCAGGGACATCTTTACAAGACGCAGAAAAAATTCTCCAACGTTATCGAATCGAAAAATTACCACTCGTCGATGATAATGGTCGCCTCAGCGGATTGATCACCATCAAAGATATTGAAAATGTTAAGCAGTACCCGAATTCTGCCAAGGATTCTCGCGGTCGCCTATTGACTGCCGCAGCCGTTGGCGTTACCTCAGACACATTTGAACGCGCTCAAGCTCTGTTCGATGCTGGTGCGGATGCAATCATTATTGACACCGCTCACGGACATTCTGCGGGTGTTTTGCGCAAGGTCGCTGAAATCCGTGATGCCTTCCCAGGCAAAACTCTGATTGCCGGTAACGTGGCAACTGCTTCTGGAACTGCCGCACTTTTTGATGCCGGTGTTGATATTGTGAAGGTCGGAATTGGACCTGGTTCCATTTGTACAACGCGGATCGTTGCCGGTGTTGGGGTTCCCCAAATTACTGCCGTGTATGATGCTGCTGGTGAAGCTCGTCGTCGTGGCAAGGCAATTATTGCCGATGGCGGGATCAAATTCTCTGGCGATATTGTTAAGGCGTTGGCGGCTGGCGGGACTGCGGTCATGTTAGGCGGTATGTTGGCCGGAACCGATGAAGCTCCCGGCGAATTCGAAATTTTCCAAGGCCGTCGTTTCAAGACGTATCGTGGCATGGGCTCGTTGGCTGCAATGTCACACGGTTCATCCGATCGTTATTTCCAATCCGGTGTTAATGAAGCCGATAAGTTAGTTCCCGAAGGTATCGAAGGCCGCGTTGCTTATCGCGGTGCTTTGGCCGACGTGCTCTACCAGATGGAAGGTGGCTTGCGCTCAGGTATGGGTTATGTAGGGGCAGCCAATATTGCTGCATTACAAGACAATGCCCAATTTGTTAAAATTACCGGCGCCGGATTGAAAGAATCACATCCACATGATATTCAAATCACCAAAGAAGCGCCTAATTACAGTATTGGTAATTAGCGTGCTATTGTTAAATTAAATTGAAATAATGACTGGACCGTAGAATGGTGCCCTTAATTCTGCGGTCTTTTTATATCCGCTGATCGAATTCAGAAGGATCGATAATTTTTAAACGTATTTTGGTATGCCTAAACATCTTCTTCACATCTGCTAACAAAAGTGTAAAATAAGACGTGGATGAAATGATGAAAGGGCGGGAATTGAATGGCGGAGAAAGAACATCACAAACTAGTAGAGTACGCGAATGGACCTAGTTTGCAAGAAATCAATGACACAGTAGAGATTCCAAAGGGAGGTAGTTTCTGGAAAAATTTAATCGCTTTTTCTGGACCCGGCGCATTAGTCGCAGTCGGTTATATGGATCCTGGTAACTGGGTAACCTCCATTGGTGGTGGTGCGCAATACGGCTACTTGCTAATGTCTGTGATCTTAATTTCAAGTTTAATTGCGATGTTATTACAATACATGGCTGCTAAACTTGGCATTGTGACGCACAAAGATTTAGCACAATCGATCCGAATCTATTCAGGTAAAAAATTAGGGTTTGCGCTTTGGATCATTACGGAATTGGCAATCATGGCGACAGACATCGCCGAAGTTATCGGTGGTGCGATCGCACTGGAATTATTATTTGGAATTCCTTTGACAGTCGGCGTTGCGTTGACTGTCTTAGACGTTTTCGTTTTATTATTATTAACCAAGTTAGGCTTTCGCAAAATTGAAGCCATTGTCGTGACTTTGATCTTAGTGATCTTAGCCGTCTTTATTTATCAAGTCATTATTGCGCAACCCAACATGGCGGAAGCGATGAAGGGCTTTATCCCAACGAAGCAAGTTTTAAAACCAGGTGAATTGCACATGGCTTTAGGGATCGTTGGTGCGACAGTTATGCCTCATAATTTATTCTTGCACTCGTCGATTTCACAGACGCGTAAATACGATCGCGCAGATGAAGACCAAGTGGCAAAAGCAGTTAAGTATACGACTTGGGATTCTAATCTTCAATTAACGGCAGCTTTTGTTGTAAATTGTTTGTTACTCTTAGTTGGTGCTGCGTTATTCTTCGGTAAAGATACAACTCGATTAGGAACTTTCGGCAATTTATATGACGCTTTGAAAGATCCAACGATGGCTGGTGCGGTTGCATCTCCAATTTTATCGACATTATTTGCAGTTGCCTTGTTAGCCTCTGGTCAGAATTCGACGATCACCGGAACATTGACTGGGCAAATTGTCATGGAAGGTTTCATCAACATGAAGATGCCTTTATGGGCACGGCGTTTGGTGACCCGGTTGATTTCTGTGATCCCAGTTTTAATTGCGGCTATTATTTTCCACGGCAAGGAATCAGCACTGGATTTACTGCTGGTCAATTCGCAAGTCTTCTTGTCAGTTGCGCTACCGTTCTCGATCATTCCCTTAACGATCTTCACAGGCTCGAAGAAAATTATGGGTGAACGATTTGTGAACAAGCTTTGGATCACGGTTCTCGCGTGGGCGATCACTATTATTCTGACGATCTTAAACCTACAAATCGTGTGGACTTCATTCAAAGGATTTCTTTAATTCAGGATCAACATCAAAAACTAAATCATTTCATTCTGGGAAAACGAACGCGATTGATCAACGTTCGTTTTTTTATGTCCTAATAAGGTCAAGCGACCAGCGCAGTTCGCCATTTTTCTCGTGACTTGTACGTAATTTCGGTCGAAATGAGGTCTTATTAATTTAAAAATTATAAAATTTCGTCAATTACGGCACATCAATGTGGAATTATTAAAGAAATTTAAGTTTGTATTTGTTACAATTAACCAGTATAGACAGTTTTATGATTGAGTGGTATTTTTGGACTAGATGCATTTATCGTGCTGTTGGAAACTGAGTTGATAATTCATGAATATCCAATCGATATTGTTGATCGATTTGTGCAGCAAACTATCAGAAGGTGATTGATATGAAAATACTTATTGTTGATGATGATAAAGAAATTGTTGAATTACTGAGTATCTATGCTAAAAATGAAGGCTACGAACCAATCACGGCGTTGACTGGGCGAGAGGCGTTGACGAAATTAGCAACGAGTCCTGAGATTGCTTTAATGATCTTGGATATTATGATGCCGAATATGTCTGGTATTGACGTGATCAAGGAAGTTCGTAAAGAGTCGGACATTCCGATTATTGTGGTCTCTGCGAAGACGACGGATATGGACAAGATCCAAGGCCTGATCACAGGTGCCGACGATTATGTGTCTAAACCATTCAATCCGCTTGAAGTCATGGCGCGGGTGAAATCATTATTGCGGCGTGCGAGCGCACAAATGACCTCTAATGAACCAGATCGCTTAGAAGTTGGTCCTTTGATCATCGATAAGGATTCACACGAAGTCACAACTTTGACGAACATTAGTATTCAGCTGACGGCGCTAGAATTTGGGATCCTTTATTTATTGGCGAGTCATCCTAACCGCGTCTTTTCCGCCGACGAGATTTTCGAACGGGTATGGCAACAAGAGAGCATTGTTTCTGCGAAAACAGTTATGGTCCACGTCAGCCATTTGCGCGATAAGATCGAAGAAGCAACTGGCGGCGAAAAAGTGATCGAAACGGTTTGGGGCGTTGGTTATAAGGTGGAAGCGTAATGAAAAATGAACCACAGTCCGTCGTTTTAAAGACTCGAGAGAAGTGGGAACTGATCTTAGAGGGCCTCGTGACGATCGGTCTATTATTGCTGCTCAATTTTGCAGTGATTATTCTGATCGATCAGGCCATTAATTCTAATCAAGGTTTGATCGATGGTATTTATCAGATCAAACAGGCGGTTACGATCGGTCCCTGGCATTTGTGGAGTTGGCAAAGAATATTTTTCATTGCCTTGGCTATATTTGATATTATTGTCGTTTATTGGCGTTTGATTCGCCGTTACCACCAAATGCAGATGCGCCATATTATTGATGAACTTCATTTCATTGCTAGTGGTCACTTAGACCATCGCGTGAACTTGAAAGTCAGTGGTTATCTTAATCAAGTGATCGATAGTATTAATGCATTGGTTGACAGTACCGTTAATTCAATGGTTGAAGAACGTAAGATCGAAGCCAGTAAAGATGAACTGATCACCAATGTCAGCCATGATATTCGCACCCCGTTAACGTCGATCATGGGTTATTTAGGGCTGATCGAGAATGGTCAGTATGAGAATCAAGATGAAATTCTACGATACAATCATATTGCCTTTGAAAAAACTAAGCAGATGAAATCGCTCGTTGAAGATTTATTCGAATTCACTAAAGTTCAGCAGACCCACGCCAAGTTACAGGTCACAACCTTCGATTTAGTTTCAATGTTGGAACAATTGACTGCCGATTTCGAATTGGAGGCTCAAAAACACCAGATCTTGATCGAAGTCGATGTTGTACAGCGGCCGATTATGATGACTGCGGATTCTGGCAAGTTAGTGCGGGTGTTTAGTAATTTGATCGTGAATGCTTTTAAGTATGGTAACGAGGCAACTAAGATCACATTGAGTGCCCATCAAGAGAAAACAGACGTCGTGATCAGTGTCGCCAATGATGGTCGCCGAATTCCTCAAAAAGATCTTGAAAATATTTTCGAACGTTTTTATCGGGTGGAAGGTTCGCGTTCCGCTGAAACAGGCGGTTCCGGCTTGGGACTAGCCATTGCGCGAAGCATTGTTAAATTACACAATGGTGAAATTTATGCCACTTCCGAGGAAAATGAAACAGCCTTTAATATTATTTTGCCACTGAATACAGATCAAGAAGAGAATTAATGGAGGAACGATCGTGAAAACAAAGTTACAACGTTTATTTCTAGCTATTATCCTAGTAGTCAGTGTTTTGAATTATTCAAGTTTTGCCGCAACTGAACAGGTGCAGGCCGCAACGAAGATCGAAGTGCCACAAGCAACTATTGCTGCTAAGGCTGGGATGGCTGTGGATGTAGAAACAGGACAAGTTTTAGCTAATAAAAATAGCGAGACTGCGATGCCAATTGCCTCACTCACGAAATTATTATCGATTTATTTAGTTTTGCAAGCTGTTAAGCAGGGAAAATTAACGTGGAATCAACAAGTTACGCCAACTGCTGATGTGGTGACATTAAGCCGCAATATGGAACTATCTAATATTCCTTTTGAAACAGCTAAATCATACACAGTTAAAGAATTATACGAGGCTAGTCTGATCTATTCTGCTAATGCAGCCGTTATGGCTTTAGCCGATACAGTTAGTGGTAGCCAAGATAAATTTGTCGACGCCATGAAGGCACAATTGCTGAAGTGGGGTATCAAAGACGCTAAGATCGTTAATGCGAGTGGAATGAGCAATTCTTTCCTCGGAGATGCACGTTATCCAGGGACAACTGCCACGGATGAAAATGAAATGAGCGCGCGTGATATTGCGACCGTTGCGCAACATTTGTTGAAAGATTATCCAGAGATTTTAGACGTTACAAGTCAGACTAAGATTGATTTTCACGGAACGGCGTATCCAACTTGGAATTTGATGCTTAAAGGCGAATCTGCAGCTAGTACCGATTTTGCAGTTGATGGTTTAAAAACTGGGACTTCAGATTTAGCCGGTGATTGTTTCGTCGGCACCGTTAAGAAAAATGGGTTCCGGATCATCACCGTGATTTTGAATGCAGATGGTCAAGCTGCCGATCAGCAGAAACGCTTTACTGCAGCGAAGACATTGATGGAGGGCATCTATCAGAATTGGCATCAGGTTACAATTTTGCAACGCAACCAAGCCAACAAACAATTGCCAACGGTTAAAGTTTCGAATAGCAAACAGACTAAAGTTTCCGTTGTGTCCGGACGAACGGTCACGATGTTATTGCCTAAGTCAGTTAAGAAGTCGCAATTGGCCTTTAAGCTAAATAATGAGGATGTTAAGCGAAACGCCCCAATCAAGAAGGGTGCGAATTTAGGTAGCATTCAGTTACCAAATATTGGGACTGGTTACTTAACCGAAGAACAAAATGATTCAATACCGATCTTAGCCAAGACAGCCGTCCAGGAATTATCTTGGTGGCAGAAAGCTTGGCGTAAAATTACCGGCTTGTTTTAGATAGGGTAGATCAAAAAGATCAAGTTGAGCGCTGATCGGTAACGTAACTGCGCTTTGTGGTGTAGTTCAGATGGTCATTACGGATTATTGTGATCTGAACTTTAAAAAGGGGCTTAAAGATGGCAATAACTTTAGAAGCATGTATTTTAATTTTAAAAGAACATCATATTTTAAAAAGTAGCGCAATTCAGGATAATTTAACCCAACGATTTGAAAATGCAGCATATAATGTACAAGAGGTTTTACCTAAGACTTTGTTTTTTTGCAAGAGTGATGAATTTAGACCGATTTATTTACAAGATGCTAAGGATAATGGCGCAATTGCCTATGTTGCTGAGCAGCCGTATGCTGAAGGAAATGGCATGCATGCGCTGATCGTTCGGAATATTCGCAAGGCGATGGCATTATTAGCACAGGCTTTTTATGGTTATCCACAAGATGAATTATTTGTGATCGCATACACGGGTACCAAGGGTAAAACAACTTCGACTTATTTTACGCATGGTATTTTAGACCGCGTCACAGCTGGTAAAACGGCGATGTTTTCAACCGTGGATACGGTGCTAGGTTCTAAGCCAGAAGATCATTTCAAATCCGAGTTGACGACTGCTGAATCGCTGGATCTTTTCCGTAATATGCGATTAGCCGTGGATAATGGCAATACCGACTTGGTGATGGAGGTTTCTTCGCAAGCCTATAAGCAGTTCCGAGTATTTGGATTAACTTATGATGTTGGCTTCTTTTTGAACATTTCACCAGATCATATTGGACCCAATGAACATCCTAATTTTGCCGATTATTTACACTGTAAGCTACAATTACTCGTTAATTCGCGCAAGACAGTTATTAACGCACAGACTGATTATTTTGCGGACGTTTATGCGGCTGCTACAATTACAACAGATCCAGACAGTATCTTTTTATTTGCGGATGATCAATTTGAAGCGCCAGAGGGAATCGAAATTGACTTCCGTTATCATCAAGAAGAAGCCGACCTTTCTAAGAGTCGCTTCAAGTTAACGACGCATACTTTGAAAGCGGAGCAGTTAAAGATTTCCGGTGAATATGCGCTGGATTTGATTGGCGATTATAATTTGAGCAACGCGACTGCGGCGATTATTGGTGCTGGACTTGCTGGAGCAGTATATCCAGATACAGCCTTGGGCATCGCACACGTGAAGATTCCTGGGCGTATGGAAAAATTAGATATTCCTGGACATGGTCGTGTTTATGTTGACTATGCCCACAATTATACGAGTATGATGGCACTTCTATCATTCTTGAAAAAAGAATATGAAGATCCGCGCTTGATCGTTGTTGTTGGTAGCCCAGGTGATAAGGGAATTTCTCGGCGTGAAGGTTTTGCCAAGGCAATTAATCAATTAGTTCCGCGCGTTTATATTACCAACGACGATCCTGGATTTGAAGACCCACAAGAAATTGCGGATCAAATTATCGAAGGGATCAATCGGGACCAAGTTGAAGTTACGGTTGAGCTTGATCGCTCCAAGGCAATTGAAGCTGCGATTCGTGAAAGCAAACCTGACGATGTGGTTGTCCTCGTGGGTAAGGGAACGGATCCTTATCAGAAAGTTCGCGGTGTCGATACGCCGTGGCCGACGGATATGGTCGTTGCTCGCAATGTGGCAGAAAAATTAAAAGACGAACAAATTAATTAGGCTCAAGAAAACAAATAGAGTTGTGACATGTTGAAATAATGTCGCAACTTTTTTTGACGTTAGGATTTTCAGCGAAGGAAGATAGTTATACATGTACCTATGCGCATTTGACGATATTTTTTTAATTGGGTAGACTAGTCAATGTTACTATTTCGAGGAGGTTGCCATCATGCACAGAAAAATTATTGCCGGTTTATTATTAGTGTTTGGAATAACGATATTAACTGCATGTGGAACGAATGCCAAGCCAGCACAAACGCAATCACCGACGGGTAAAATCAAAGTGGTCAGCTCGCTGGATTTTTATGCGGAAATTGCGGAGCATATTCTGGGTGATCAAGGTCAGGTTACCAGCATCATTAATTCTAGTGGCGTAGATCCTCACGATTATACGCCCACAACTAATGATGCCAAGGCAGTTGCAAAATCCGATGTTGCGGTGATGAACGGTGCTGGATACGATGCTTGGCTTGAAAAACTAGTTGATAGTAGTGATCACTCAACAAAATTGATCGATGTTGCTGCAGATGTTCGGCATTTACCTGATGGCGAAAACGAACATTTGTGGTATGATTTTGCCACGATGATCAAAGTGAATCGCTATTTGGTGAAACAGTTTAGCGAATTACGCCCGCAAGAACGCACCACCTTCCAAAAAAATGGCGAAAAATTTTTAGCACAATTAAAACAATTACAGCAGCAAGAAACACAATTGAAGGAGCAGTTTGCCGGCGATAAGGTGATGGTGACCGAGCCTGTTTTCAACGATGTGTTGGTAAAACTGGATATGAAAATTGTCAATCCGGATTTTGCACAGGACATTGAAGAAGGTGCGGATCCAAAACCCGCGGACCTTCAAAAAATGAAGGACCAATTAAAAAATAGGCAGGTGGCTTTCCTAGTGGTGAATAAGCAAGTAGAGAGTTCACTGATCACGGAATTAACGGCGGCTGCAAAAAAATCTGGCGTTCCGATCGTGACCGTTACAGAAACTATGCCTGAAAATCAAACCTATATCAAATGGATGAAGTCACAGCTAGAGCAGCTGGCAAATATTGCCACAAAGGAGTGATGATCATGGCCACAATTGTTACAGTAAAAGATTTATCGATGCATTTTGGGAATAAAGATGTTTTTGATCGTTTAAATTTTGAAATTCAGGCGGGGGAGAAAGTAAGTCTGATCGGTCATAACGGGGTCGGCAAGTCGACGTTAGTGAAGTTGATCATTGGCTTACTTTCGCCGACTTCCGGTCAGATCACATTACAAGATGTTGACGGTCACCCGCTCAAAGTCGGTTATGTACCGCAGTTTCGGAATATCGACGCCGACGCACCGCTGTCGATCAATAGTTTTGTCGCGTTAAATATTGGTAAAAATTGGCATCCCTGGCTGAATAATGCTGAGAAAAAACGCGTGAATGATGTTTTAGAGCAGACAAATTTAATGGCGATCAAACATCGGCCTTTGGCATTAGCATCCGGTGGTGAACGTCAACGCGCGTATTTAGCGCAAGCTTTACTAGGTGATCCAGATTTATTGATCATGGATGAATCCACGGCTAGTATGGACGTTGATGCTAAACAGGTGATCATGGCATTGGTCGATCGAATTGTCACCGAGAAGAAAATGGCATTGCTTTTTGTCAGTCATGATCTGGAATTGACGATTAAATATACCGATCGTTATTTATTATTGCAGGATAAAAAAGTTTCTACGGGTACAAGTGATCAAATTAATCCAGATAGTTTGAAAGGAGCTGAGTAAATGTTTGCCTTTGACTTCATGCGTCACGCGTTTATCGCGAGTACGTTTATTGCTTTAACTTGTGGAATTATTGGGGTATTTGTCGTTGCTCGGCAACTTTCCTTTCTGACTCATATGTTATCTGAAATTGGCTTTGCTGGTGCTGCTTTTGGTGCCTTCATGGGGATTTCGCCGCTGATCGGGATGCTATTGTTTACGTTAGCGAGTAGCGGACTGATCAGTGGACTCTCAGTTGAAAAAGCACGTCGTGAATCAACGATCAGTGCGGTGTCTTCGTTATTTATCGGTTCGGGGATTTTATTTCTAGCTTTGGCGAATCAAAGCTCGAGTTATGCCACTCAAATTTTATTTGGTAGCATTGTTGGGATCAGTTTAAATGGTGTGTGGCAGTTAGTGATTCTCTCACTCGTTGTTTTAGTGACAGTCTGGTTGATTTTTCGGCCACTGTTATTCGATTCGTTTGATCCGGTCGGTGCTCGTGCAAATGGGGTTTCCGCCAACATCGTGAGTTTAGTTTTTTTGATTTTATTGGCAGTCAGTGTGAGCGTCGGTGCCCAAATCGTGGGGTCAATGTTAGTCTTTATCTTAATGACAATTCCCGCGGCAACAGCAAAGACGCTGGGACATAATATTCGCCAACTCCTAACGATTTCAGTGGGTACCGCCTTGATCGGTGTCTGGCTGGGGCTCTGGTTGGCATATATCACCAATTGGCCGGCAACATTTTTCATTGCGTTGATTGAAGTTGTCTTTTATCTAGGCGCCTTATTATTCAGAAAAAAAGCATGAGCACACAAAGAGGTCCGTTCATTATGAACGGACCTCTTTTGCTATAATGTCTTGGCTGCTGATATCAAACCATGTTGACTCGCAGCTTAATCGCGCTACAAAAGATTAAAATCAATGTCTAAATGACAATAACTTAAATCTTAAAACCAAGATTTGAGCTATTGTCGATTTAGCCACTGATTTCAAAGCATCTTTCTTCGCAGCTTTTATTTTAGCAGGCTCTCTAGCTCATTTAAACGTGTCTCAAAGACGTTGAAAGCTGCCTCTAGGTAATTAGGCTGGGTCATGTCGACACCGGCCTTCTTCATGATCTCAATGGCGTAATCGGAGCTTCCTGATTTCAAGTAGTCTAAATAATGTTCGATCGCGTTAGGTTGATCTGTGGTAATCAATTGTGATAAGGATGAAGCTGCCGCAAAACCAGTTGCGTACTGATAAACATAGTAATTGTAATAGAAGTGGGGAATTCGTGACCATTCTAGCGCAATTTCTGGATCTTCCGCAACGGCTGGGCCGTAATAACGTGCGTTCAGGCGACCATAGTGATCACTTAAAGATTCGGCGGTTAAAGGTTGCCCTTCAGCATCTGCAGTATGAATAAAGTGTTCGAATTCGGAAAACTGAGTCTGACGATAAACGGTGCCTTTGAAGCCGTCTAAATAATAGTTCAAGATATAAGCGCGGACTTTCGGATCAGTCTGTGTTTTTAACAAATATTCTGTTAATAAGTTCTCATTAGTTGTTGAAGCAATCTCGGCTAAGAAAATTGGATATTCACCATATTGGTAAGGTTGGTTGTGGCGCGTATACCAACTGTGAACGCTGTGGCCGGTTTCGTGAACCAAGGTGTATAAACTATTGACGCTATCTTGCCAGTTGAGTAATTCGTAAGGAGCCGTGTCGTAGGCACCACCAGAATAAGCGCCGCTACGTTTGCCTTTGTTCTCTACAACGTCGATATAACGGTTGTCAAAAATTTCTTCGACGTGGCTTAAATAATCGTCGCCCAGAATTGCCAGTGCTTTTTTAGCCTCGGCTTTGGCTTCATCAAAGGTGAAATTCAAAGGTGGTTCGCCGGTTAGTGGCACATACATGTCGTACATGTGTAACTCGTCAACACCTAAGATCTTCTTACGCAAATTGACATAACGGTGTAATAACGGTAGATGCTGGTCGACTTGCTTCGTCAAGGTATCATAAACTTGTTCGGGAATATTATCTTTGGCCATTGCAGCGGCGCGGGCACTAGGATAATGATGAACCTTAGCTAAAAAGTTGTGGCGTTTGGTTTCACCGGATAAAGTTTGAGCCAAAGTGTTTTGGAATTGATCGTAAACACTATATAATGCCTTAAAAGCATCTTCACGAACGTCGCGGTCAGTTGATTCGATCAGAGCGCCGTAAAGACCATTTGATAATTGTACGGTTTGGCCATTTTCATCTTCAACGTAAGGGAATTCTAAATCGGAGTTAGTCAAAACGCCGAAGGTTAAGCTAGATGATTCGAAAACTTCTTCGGCACCATTGAGCAATGCTTCGGATTCAGCGCTTAAAACGTGATCTTTAGTTAAACGCAGACTTTCTAAATAATGGGAATAGTCCTGAAGTTTAGGCTCAGCGGCAGTGAATTGAGCTAGTTTTTCATCGCTGATGGCAATTACTTCTGGTTCGACGAAAGCAAGGTCAGCCGAAACATTCGCCACTAAAGAACTAACGCGTGAATTCAAGCCTTGGAAATGATTATTATTAGTATCTTGGTCGCTCTTCATCGAGGCGTAAACATAGGTTTTCTCTAATTTACGAAAAATCGCGTGAGCTTGATCTAAGGCTTGCAGCAGTTGTGCAGCTGAGTCGCCAATTTTATTTTTGAAAGTTTGGATTTGGGTTGCGAGTTGCTTAACTTGTTGGAAGTCGGTCTCCCAATCTTGCTCTGTGGGATAGATCAGTTCCAGATTCCACGTGAGTTTTTCAGGGACCTCAGTGCGAGTTGGTAATGTTTTAACGTCAGTCATTATTGGGCTCCTTATTCTATATGATATGCTTTAATATTATCGCTTTATCTTGAATAACACCAGTAGTAGACGGGAACTTACGCGCGCAAATTTGCTTAAAAGATTTATAAGTTGAGGCGAGAAATATGACGACACGCTAAAAGTGTATTAGGCTGAAAGTTACTAGAGCCGATTACTATTTTCATT
This sequence comes from Lapidilactobacillus mulanensis, assembly GCF_003946215.1. Taxonomy (GTDB): domain Bacteria; phylum Bacillota; class Bacilli; order Lactobacillales; family Lactobacillaceae; genus Lapidilactobacillus; species Lapidilactobacillus mulanensis. The sequence goes on along the minus strand of NZ_RHOW01000014.1, from coordinate 29,946 downwards.
AAATTAAAGAAATAAGCGGTCGATTGTGTAATTATAGTTAGAACCGAATGGAGTCGATATAATGGAACGGCAAAAACAACGTAAGCTCAGACGTAATGAATTAATGGCAGTCACCATCGAAAAGGAACCGCGCCATTCAGCCGGCCGGATTTTTTTGATTGGGTTATTTGCGGTGCTCTTTGTTGTGGGTGCTTATGCGCTACGTCTTTATGGACAAACTAAGTCAGCGTTGGATTCGACTTATCAATCGGCGGGTTCGATTCAGTCAGCGGCGGTTTTCAAAAACAAGGAACCATTTTCTATTCTGCTATTGGGCGTTGATACCGGTGCACTTGGCCGGACTTACCAGGGGAATTCTGATACGATGATCGTGGTCACGGTCAATCCGACGACGAAAAAAGTCGTTCTGACCAGTGTGCCGCGGGATACGATGGCTCAAATCAAAGGCATGAAAGAATTTACCGTTGAAAAAATCAACGCCGCTTATATGCATGGCGGTTCTAAAATGGCTTTGGATACTGTCGGTAGTTTATTGAACGTACCGATCGATTATTATTTGACGATCAATATGGGTGGTTTGCAAAAAGTTGTTGATGCTATTGGTGGCGTCGATGTCGATGTGCCATTTGATTTTAGTTATAGTGGTTCGAATTTCACGAAAGGGCAGCAGCATTTGAACGGCACTGAGGCCTTGTCCTACGCGCGGATGCGGCATGATGATCCGAATAATGATTATGGTCGCCAAATGCGTCAGCGCCAAATTATTACGGCGGTGATCAAATCGGCGATGTCGACAGGAACGTTGACCAATTTCAAAGAAGTTTTGGATTCTGTTTCTAGCAACATGAAGACGAATTTGACGTTCAACGATATGATCACCATTTTCCAAAATTATCGTGCGGCTGGTAAATCGATCAAGAGCGACTATATCCAAGGCGTTTCTGCGACGATCGACAACTCATCATATCAAATCGCATCTACAAGTGAACTGCAACGTGTTTCGGATAAGCTACGTTCAGAATTAAGTCTCGATCAGGAAACCTTGGACAATGAAGAGACGCGTCAAAATGAATTGAACGTGACTAATCAGGGCTTTGTTTTCGATAACCCAACGACGGATCAGACGTTTAGTATTTACGCAGAGGACAGTAATTACAGTATTATTTCGTATTAAATGTTGGTTAAAACGGGCGGGAATTTCGGGAGTTACGGTGAAACTTTGTGCTTTGGTCAGAAAGTTAGTATAATAGAGGTAGCGTTTCTAAGGAGGAACCATGTAGATGGCGAAGAAGATCTTAGTTGTTGATGACGAGAAACCTATTTCCGACATTGTAAAATTTTCGCTGGAAAAAGAAGGCTATGATGTTTCTGTAGCGTTTGATGGCGAAGAGGCTCTCAAAAAAGTTGAAGAAGTCGAACCTGATTTAATTATTTTAGATTTAATGTTGCCTAAAATCGATGGTTTAGAAGTTGCACGCGAAGTACGTAAGACCCACGATATGCCAATTATTATGGTAACTGCGAAGGATTCCGAGATCGATAAAGTGATCGGTTTGGAATTAGGCGCAGATGATTATGTTACCAAGCCATTTTCGAACCGTGAATTAGTTGCGCGGGTCAAGGCAAACTTGCGTCGACAAGCGACGGCGGTTGCGGATGCAGATGAAAGCTCACATCATGAAATTGACGTGGGTGATTTGACAATTTATCCTGAGGCTTACGATGTTGCTAAGCGTGGCGAAAAAATTGATCTGACTCATCGTGAATTTGAATTGCTGCATTATTTGGCGAAACATCTCGGTCAAGTTATGACCCGCGAACATTTATTGCAGACAGTTTGGGGCTATGATTATTTTGGCGATGTGCGTACGGTTGACGTGACCGTCAGACGTTTACGTGAAAAAATCGAGGACGATCCAAGCTATCCTAAATGGATCGTCACACGTCGTGGTGTTGGTTACTTTTTGAAGAACCCCGATAATGACTAAAGTGATCAATAAGTATCGTGTAATTAAAAATGATTAGCTCATAATAATGGGGCTAAAACGGGCAAGCTGAGGGTAATCTGGACAGGTGGCGTATTTGGAGAATGCGTTTATTTTGCCAATTGTCTCGTGACCGTTTTAGTCTCTTTTTTTAATTATGGGGGCTCACAAGTTTAAACCCATGGCTTACTCACAACATAATCGTGTTCGAAGGGACTGAAATCAGTGTCTAAGTGCAAATAACTTAAATCTTAAGACCAAGATTTTAGTTATTCGCGACTTAGCCACTGATTTCAACCGTCCCTTCTCACAACTTATCCGAAGGAAGTGAATGTGCGCTGTTTTTGGCGTGGCATCCTGAATGAACGGTAAAATCAAACCATTTCAATCCATACATTTTAAAATTGCGATTGTTTTCGTGCTGCTTTTATTAGTCACCATTGAAATTATTGGGGCTTATTTTGTGAAGCAGTTGGAGCAACAGAATATTACTAATTTCGAAAATTTGGTGACGATCCAGCCGTATATTTCGACGCAGTTGTCGACTGAACTTTCGGATGAAGATACCGAAACTGCTAATCGGAATGTTAAAAATATTGTTGCCGATATCGACAATTCATCGATTTCCGAAGTGCTGGTTGTCGACAACAAGGGCGTTGTTCGTGGCACGAGTAATGCTAACGATCAGGCTAGTATCGGCCAGCGTACACCTAAATCAGATATTAAAAACGTGATTTATGCTAATCGCAAAAAAACGGAGATCACTTCAACGAGTGATGGTAGTTTTTATACCTCAATCACGCCTTTAACTAATCAGAGCACCGATGCTAATCAAGTAGTCGGTGCTATTTACGTCCGCGCGAGCATGGATTCGGTTTATCGAAACATTAATCAAGTCACGGTGATTTTCTTGACTGCCTCTTTGGTGGCCGGGTTATTAGGAATGATTATCGCTATTTTTATTGCGCGTGCGATCACCCAACCGATCGACGAAATGAAAAAGCAAGCGATCCGGATTGCTGATGGTGATTATTCTGGGCAGGTTCGAATTTATGGACACGATGAATTAGGCCAGCTTGCTTTTGCCGTTAATAACTTATCGATCCGTGTTGAAGAGGCTCAAGAAGTTTCTGATGCCGAACGTCGGCGCTTGGATTCGGTTTTGAGTCACATGACCGACGGCGTTATAGCGACAGATCGGCGAGGCAATGTCACAATTGTCAATGAAGCGGCGCAGACTTTCTTGGATGCAACCAGCGACGAGACGATCGGCGAATCAATTTTGACCGTTTTAGGCATTGAAAAAGAATACTCATTGCGTGATCTATTGGAAAATAAACATGACATGGTGATCGAGCCGGATGCACAAAATGAAGATGACGATCCGGTCAGTTCAGAACACGCACGTCATCTGATTTTGCACGTCGATTTTTCTCTTATCCAACGTGAAACTGGATTTATTAGCGGGATCGTTTGCGTCTTACACGATGTGACTGAACAAGAGAAGAATGAACGTGAACGGCGTGAGTTTGTTTCGAATGTTTCGCATGAATTGAGAACGCCATTGACGAGTGTTCGTAGCTACATTGAAGCGCTGACCGATGGGGCTTGGAAAGATGAAAAGTTGGCACCACAATTTCTAAACGTGACTCAAGAAGAAACCGATCGGATGATCCGGATGATCAATGAGCTACTGTCATTATCGCGGTTGGATCAAGGAACGGCCAAGATGGAATTGGAGTATGTCAACTTCAATGAATTCTTCAGCTACATCTTAAATCGATTTGATATGATGATCAAAACGGAACAGTCAGATCCTAAGAAGAAAAAATATCGAATTAAACGCGAATTTACCAAACGTGATCTCTGGGTTGAAATCGATACGGATAAAATGATGCAGGTTATCGATAACATAATGAATAATGCGATCAAGTATTCACCAGATGGTGGCGTTATAACGACGAGATTAATGGAAAGTCATAATAATTTAGTCGTTAGTATCAGTGATCAAGGTTTGGGTATTCCGCGTAAAGATATCTCCAAAGTCTTCGATCGTTTTTATCGTGTGGATAAGGCGCGTTCTCGCAAGCAAGGCGGTACTGGATTAGGCTTGGCGATTTCGAAAGAAGTCGTTGCAGCTCATCATGGCCGAATTTGGGTCGACAGTGCCGAGGGTCGCGGTTCTACATTTTATATTTCTCTGCCATATCAACCTTATGAAGACGGAGGCGAATGGAATGAGGAAAACTAATATATTGGTGCGGATTAGTTTGATTATTGTGGTCCTCATCAGTTTGGTGTTAAGTTATTTGATTTGGACGAATAATCAGCGTTATGAGAAACGTACGGACACACAGACAACGACTAAGCGCGACGTCACGAGTAGTGATACCAATGAGCAAAATTTGGCACAGGTTTATCTGCCCACAGAGATTATTTCGGTTGATAGCAAGTCGCAACATCATTTGATCTACAACCATAAAGAAAGTCTCGTTTCAGAATTACGCGATACCATGAAAACGTGGAAAATTTGGACCGCGCATGCCAGCACGAGCAAGTATGATGAGCTGATCTCTCAATCAAACACGGTTCAGCTTGTTAATCCAGATCAAATTTCACTTCAATTATTTGGTAAAGTCGAAGCGCAGAAGGCGCTGAAGAATGCAATTCGTGATCGTTCATTCACGCGAGTTATTTTCTCAACTGAGGGCGATATTGATAAAGTCTTTTTCGTAAATGATCAGACCAAAAAAATATGGCAAAGCCGAGTGACCGATGCTAAAGTCAGCAAGATATTAAGTCTGTTAAGAGCGGCTGATTATTCGGCCAAGGTCGCTTTGCGGAGCGTCCAAGGTCAGGTGCGCACTTTTTATCCTGAGGGTCTGTCGTTGCGGCCATATAGTTACTTGATCACGCGCCGCAATGAGAATACTTATATTTCGGCGTTGTTAAGCGATAGCGCCAACTCGACGGTCGATACGCGTGAGTCCGGCAACGAGACAACGTATTATGCGGGTAATTATAACGATTACCAATTGCTCGTCGACCACTCAACCGATCAGTTGAAATATACGGATAACACGCAGAGTGATGTGCCTGCAAGTTTGCAAGCTTTGTTGGAGCAAAGTTTCAAAGCGATCAGTGAAGTTGATAACCCCTTAACTGATGTGCGTTTTTTTGACGCAGATACTGATAATAACACCGTGTCATTCCGAAGTTATGTCGAAGGATTTCCAATTTTTCAACAGAGTGACTTCGGTGCGTTCAAGGTCAGTTACACGAATACAGGCAGTCAAGTTGATTTTTCTAGTCGAATTCTGCAAGTCCCAATTCCAGCGACGACTAGTCGTGTAGCTTTGCCATCAACACAGTCGGTGCTCGACACTCTGAAAAACGCCGGTTACGCCACGGATAAGATTCAAGATATCATTGTTGGTTATCGGTGGGTCCCAGATACAGAGTCAACAGATATTATCGATCTCAAACCAACTTATTACGTTCAAATTGGTGGTAAGTGGCGGGATTATCAAGATTGGCTTGCGGATAAGTCGGAGGTGAAATAAGTGGATTTTCGTCGAATCGAATGGATTTTTCTCGTTGTTTTCATCGCGCTGGATATTTTTCTGGCAGTGTCTTATTCACAAAACAATAATAATATCGTGATCACCGAAGATCCTGGGACTTCGACCAGTGATACAATTCTGCAAGATATGCGTGATGACAATATTACGGTAGGTAGTCTTTCAACTAAACAAGGCGAAGGTTATTACCTGTCAACACAGAACGAGGATGAATTGCGAACGCATCTTGATCGTTTAGTTGGTCAGACCTATTCATATAATGCCATGACGCACACGTTGACTAGTAAATTTACCACGGTGTTGAGTTACGATCAGGAAAAAATGGTCGCTGAATTAAAGTCGTTCGTCAAAGATGAAAACAATGTGATTTTTGGCAAGGAATACACTTATGAAGCCGCACTGTCGGATCCTAAGAAAGATATTGTATTCGTGCAAAAATCGACGCACGGCGTGATTCTGGATACGCAAGCCGAATTGATTTTCAAAATTTCAGGTAATAATGTGACGGGCTATACGCAAACTTATATTTCTGACTTGACCGTGTTGCGTGAGAAACAAACGGCGATCAGTGCTTTCGAAGCGGTGCAATTATTATATATTTCTAGCGAAATTCCGCAGAATTCGAAAATTGTTTGGTATAAACTCGGTTATTCTGAATTGATCGACGTGCGTGGTAGTGTTATTTATGTTCCGGTGTGGAATATTATGATTGAACATAAAGATACGAAAAATGAGTCGCTTAAAAAGGTTAACGCCTTTTCAAGTACGGTGATCAAGAATCAAACCACGTCTACGAGCACAACTTCTTCAAGTACCACGAGCAGTTCCAGCTCAGTTGTGACGAGTAGCGCCGACAGTTCAAATAGTAGTGTTCAATGAGAATTAAGGTAGAATAGAAGTAAATTCATTTGTTGAAGGGGAGCTTTAGAGCATGACTTTGGATCAAAGTCAGGGAATGGCAGTCAGCGTACTCGCGAGCAGTAGTTCGGGTAACGTGACTTATATCGAAACGCCACATCAGAAGATTTTGATCGACGCCGGGCTTTCAGGTAAAAAAATTGCCGCATTAATGGCAAGTATTGGTCGCAGTCTAGATGATGTGAACGCATTATTTGTGACCCACGAACATTCCGACCATATTCGTGGTGTCGGTGTTTTGGCACGCAAATATCATCTCGACGTTTACGCCAACGAAGGGACTTGGCAAGCGATGGCACCAAAGATCGGCAAAGTTAGTGTCGATCAACAACATATTCTCAAAACCGGCGGTATCGTCACCTTAGGCGATATGGATATTGAAAGTTTTGGTGTGTCTCATGATGCTGCTGAACCACAATTTTATCAGATCCATCATGACGACAAGGCTTTTGCAATACTGACAGACACGGGTTACGTTTCTGATCGTGTTGCCGGGACGATCAAAAATGCCGACGGTTATTTGATGGAGTGTAATCATGATCTGAATCTGTTGCGCAATGGTGCTTATCCATGGTCGTTGAAGCAACGGATCCTAAGTGATCGTGGACATTTATCGAACGAAGATGGTGCTGAAACATTGATGGATGTTTTGGGCAATCACACGAAGCAGATTTTTCTAGGTCATCTGAGTCAAGAGAATAATTTTAAAGACCTGGCCCACGCAACCGTGACCGGTTTTTTAAAGGATCACGATTTAGGCGTCGGCCATGATTTTAAAATTATGGATACGGATCCAGCAATCGCCGATCCGTTGACAATTATTTGACCAGATTCATTCAGTGGATAGGCTGATCATTCAAATGTGATGTAATTATGACGTCTTTGAGCATTTAAGTACCAAAAAAAGCATGATTAGTTTACGATTTATCAGAGGTTACTTCATAGTTTTTTCATATTTAGACAGTAGTATTATTGGTGAATGATCAGCAAATATACTGTGATTTAGGAGATGTGGATATTGGATAAGCGTAAAAGTACAAAGGGTATTTCATTGTGGCAAATCGCCATTGTTGCGGTTATTTCGGCTCTGATCGGTGGGGGAATTGCCTACGCCGGTTTTACGATGTTGAACAATAACACGACTAACAGTGCGAGCTCAGCGGATACTTCAAGCTCTTCAGGAACAACTAAGGTAAGTAATGTTTCGGTGAAAACAAGTAGCTCAATGACCAAAGCGTTTAGCAAAGTTGAAGGTGCGGTTGTTTCAGTCATTAACCAGCAACGTCAAAGCAGCAGCGATGATGATATTTTCTCAGGCATGTTTGGCGATAGTAGTGATGATAGTTCGAGCAGTTCTTCGTCAAGTTCATCAGATCTAGAAACGGTTAGTGAAGGATCTGGCTTGATCTACAAGAAGGCGGACGGTAAAGCTTATATTGTCACTAATAATCACGTTGTTTCTGGATCCGACAAGATTGAAGTTATTTTAGCCGACGGAACTAAGCTAACGGCTAAAACTGTGGGTACTGATGAAACGACCGACTTAGCCGTTTTATCGATCGATAGTGCAAAAGTAACTGCAGTTGCCACGTTTGGTAATTCTTCGACGGTTACTGCTGGCGAACCTGTCATTGCCATTGGTTCACCATTGGGCAGTGATTATGCCACTTCAGTAACGCAAGGGATCATTTCCGCTAAGTCGCGGACGATCGATGTAACCGATGAGGATACGAATCAAGTAACCGGACAAGCAACCGTTATTCAAACGGATGCTGCGATCAATCCAGGTAACTCTGGCGGTCCTCTGGTCAATAGTTCTGGTCAAGTTATTGGGATCAACTCAAGCAAGTTAGCATCGAGTTCTGATGGCACTTCTGTCGAAGGTATGGGCTTTGCCATTCCGAGTGACGAAGTTGTCCAAATCGCCAACCAGTTAGTAACGAATGGTAAAGTTTCACGGCCAGCATTAGGTGTTTCGGTGGTTGACTTAACGAATATTTCTGCTGATCAACAAAAATCAACCCTGAAATTACCAACAACAGTCACTAGTGGTGTTGTCCTGGCTTCAGTCGACTCAGATTCACCTGCTAAAACAGCCGGCTTGAAGAAATATGATACCATTGTTGAAATTGACGGCAAGAAGATCGACAGCATTGCAACGATCCACACAGTTCTTTATAGCCATGCAATTGGTGATACCGTCAAAGTGAAGTATTATCGTGACGGCAAGCTTAAAGAGGCTAGTGTGACCCTGAATAAGGAAGCGTCAAGCAGCACATCTAGCTCGAGCAGCAGTTCCAATTAATAGATAAGTTTACGGAGATCTCTCTGAATCCCTCATCGGATCAGAGAGATTTTTTTGTAGTTGGTAAGGTGGCCAGCTCATTTAATTATAGAATTAGTTCGGGGTGTGGAAAATTCTGAGATAGATAAAGGAACAATGGAACATTTTCCAGTTTAATAACAAAAAGATCGATATTTTTCTAATTGTTCGTTTTTAATCGGTTGTCAAAACATGCCGAAAAAGTCGATAATGGATTATGAGAATATAAATACTCAATATTTTCCGGATAATTACCGGTTAAAGCTCAAACTGATTTATTTTGGTTTGTATTTTTCATTAAAATACGGTAGAAAGTGTTTCACAGCAATATTCGTAAATTAGCGCAAACAACTGCTTAATGTTTTCTTAACAATTGCCAAGCAGAGTTTGAATATTTGTCAAGAGAAAATAGGGTGTTATAAAATTATCCACAGGCTGTTGATAGAACTGTGCATATCTAGTTATAAGAGGATTTGAAGCGGCTTTAAAACTTATCCACACAATTGTTAACAACTGTGGATAAGTTTCTTAAAATAAAAACCAGTTGCGTAAAACACGGTAACAATAGGTGTTTCACGCAAATAATTCCCAACTGATCCTGGGGAAAAGTAGGGGATAACTAAAAAATAAAATAATATCCTTGACATCCAATAATGGAATATTTTGTATCAAGCGATTTTTTTGACACAAGACTTCGGGGCGAACATGTGTACAAGTGGATAACTTTGTGGATAACTTGGGGATATTCACAGTTATAAAGTCCTCCTGTTAGTAAATACACCAAAACAGCCCGAAAATTTTTCCACAACCCACTTTTTTTAAAATATCGAGTAACTTTTTCATGACGAAAGATTTTATGAGTCCACAAAACTAGAAGAAGCGTCGTCGATTCGAATCCAGGATCCACTATCCTTTTAACCACAACCCCAGAATCTTTCAGCACCCAGCCCTAACGCCACAAAACGAATGAGCCGTAAACTCCAGTTCTAGTCTACAAAAACGCACAAGCCACAAAAAAACAACACCAGGGGTTAGGTGTTGTTGCGAGATAATTTTATGGAAAAGTTGTGGGTGGTTCAGGAGTTGGTTGCTCGCCAGGATGCTCTAGTGGTGAAATTGGCGGAACAACAGGTGGGCGATGCTGTGGATTAATATCTGGTTGCACGGGTGGTTGGACGTCGGGTTGTTCATCTGGATGTTTCAACGGCCGTTGTTGAGGCTCATCTGGTTGTTGATCAGGCTTAACCGGTTTGGGATCTACGGCATCCGGATCATGATCTGAATTTGAATTCGGGTCAGCTTCTGGATCGGTTTCCGGTTGAAGCAAATGGTCATCATGCTGTTCTTGCTGTTCCGCTAACCTCCGCCCAGTTTCATCCAAACTATTGTCAGTTGAATCCAATCCACCATCAACTTGATCCATTTCGTTAAGATCATCCGCAGTTGCTTCGTGCTCATGCATTTGTTGATCGACGAGTTCATTTTCGTCTTGACGTGGTGTGTGCTTGAAATTATCCTGCTTCATACTGATCACTCCTTTGATTGAATTAAAGTCCTCTAACTCAATCTTAACGAACTGTTGTCAGGACAAACAAGAAATATGCATGACAGCACAAAAGTGGTCGCTGATACATCCGCCACTCACTAGAAATCCCCGGGTCTTTCAGCTCACAGCACTAATTATACAAAACGATTGCGACGTTAAACTAAATTCTCCACAGTAAACGATAACAAGCTACAAAAAAACCAGCAGGCTAAGCCCGACTGGTTATGGATTCAAAATGAAATAAGGAGACTAGGACGCTAAATCGACGCGTTGACTGATGAAGTAAATCAGGATCGCCCCAATGGCCATAGATACGAATTCACCAAGAGCAGTGGTTAAATAGGTCATCCAGAATGGAAGTTGGAGCAAAACAGTCAATTCTAAGGCAATCAGAAACATGAAGAAGGTTCCGATCACGACGCTAGCCACTAATTTTGCCTTCAGGTTCGGCAACTTCTTGGCTACGAAATAAATTACGGTCAAGGCGATCAATGTTTCCGCCGAGCCCCAGAGAATGTCGACAACACCCAGTGTGCTCGAAAGATTAGCGAGAATACAGCCTAGAGTAACGCCCCAAATATAGCGTTTATTGAAAATAACCAGGCAGTTCAACATTTCCGAAAGCCGTAACTGAACGGCACCATAGCCCAGGCCAAACATCTGGCTTAAATAAGTTAGAGCTACATATAATGCGGCAATAATTGCGGCGACAACAATATCGCGCAGGTGATTCTGTTCTTTTGTCATATTAAAACACTCCTTTATGAGAGCGAACGGATTTTACCGGCGTTAAATTGTCGGGTGATCAGAACTTCTCACTCATTAACTGCAGCCAAAGGAGAAACCTTGCGGAATCAAAAGTGCTGCAGTGGATTCTTAGATCCGTTTACTAATATAGACCAAATATGACACGATATGCAAGTCTGTTTCAATAAAAGTGAGTAATAAGCCTCTTTTCATAGTAAAATGAAACTAGCATTCAGAATGGAAGTGGATCAAGTTGACGATTAAAATAATTGCAGTTGGTAAATTAAAAGAGAAATATTTCAAGGCGGCGATTGCAGAATACGCAAAAAGATTGAGTCGCTTCACGAAATTCGCATTAGTCGAAGTCGCGGATGAAAAAGCACCAGAAAAATTGAGCCAGGCACAAATGGATCAAGTGATGGCAGTTGAAGGCGAACGGATCCTCGGTAAAATAAAAGATAAAGAGTATGTCATCGTATTGGCTATCAATGGCCGCCAGAGAGCTTCTGAAGATTTCGCTAAGGAGTTATCAGACTTGACGACATATGGCCACAGCGACATCACCTTCGTCATTGGTGGCTCGTTGGGACTGAGCCCGGCGGTAATGAAACGCGGTGACGATACTTTGAGCTTTGGCAAATTAACATTGCCCCACCAACTCATGCGTGTGGTGCTTAGCGAACAAATTTACCGGGCATTTATGATCAATGAGGGCAGCCCCTATCATAAATAAAGAAGCGGCTGATGTTTGCGAATTATAAAGGAGCGACAACATGATTATTAATCCAACGAAAAAATCGCTACCGATTTTTAATAAGCTCATAAAGACAGCAGATGTTACTAAGGCAAAACAATTTTCGATAGCTAATCCGTTGTTTTCTTGGCATGCAAATTACTTTTTAGTGAACCGCAAAAAGGTTGTTCTATTGGTCAACGACTTAACCTATGCAGCCGTTGTGCTGTATGATATTAGTGCTAAAAATAAATCAAATCTCGATCAGTATATCATTGCCGGTATGCGCGAAGCGTTTCTAAGCGTCGGGGTTAAAAATGAGCGCATTGACGCTTATTTGGAGTTGGCAGGAACAATTGAAATCGGTGCTGGCTTTGATCGACATGTGACCGGAGCCGTGACTAACATGATCACGCTGAGCAGTGGAGGCAGACTTATCGATCCGAGAAAAATGATTCAAAGTGACTTAATGAAATATTTGATGCGGATTCCATTTCGTCAGAAAGAATATACTTTCGCCACTAAAGCTGTGTTAAAAGCATTTGCTAGTGGATTATCAATTGTTGAGAGTCATGTGGCCGAAACGCAGACACCGGTGTATCACGTTAATAAAACTTGGACAGATTATCATCAATGGGATAAATATGAAGGGGATCGTTCATTGTTTGCGGATGATGGTCAGCGTTATGAACGTATCATGAAAGAAGTGCAGGCAAATAATGCGCAGATACTGACCGAGTTTAAGAATTACTTAGCCAATTCGGCGGGGTTGTCGAAGAAAGTTGTCAACAAACATGCCAATAATGTTGATTTGTTTATCAACCAATTCATGCTTTATTACACAATCAAAACACCTTTGAAAATGGCCGATGATGTGGCGGATTACTTGTCAGATTGGTTTCCTCGGAAGGTTGCCTATTCGCCAAATGAGATCAAGTCCAACGCGACTTCGATCAAAAAATTTGCCAAGTTCATGGAAGTTGCAGGTGAACTCAGCCAATCTGACGGTAAACGCGCTAAGGCAGCTATAAAAATGGGAACCGAATTAGGTGTTGAACAGATGCTGATTATTGATAACATGTCGGATATTTGGTGATGATTGAGCTACAGCAGCAATTGAATCATCTTCAATACAAAAAAACACGTTAAGGGTGAAATTACCTCCAGCGTGTTTATTTTTGTGTTGAAATTTAATTTGTTAATTAAAAATATCTACGGTCTAATAAACTCAAAATTGACTTGTGTTACTTGGAATGAAGCTCTTGCGAACAACTAATTCCGAGTTGATTAAAATACGTCGTCGGATACTATTTTTAGAAATAATATTGTCGTTTAGAATATTAATTGCGATTCGACTCATTTCGTTAAGATCAATATTAAATGTTGTTAAGGGTGGCGAGACGTATTTTGCAACATCAATGTCATTCACACTGATGATCGAAGTATCTTTTGGAACGGTAATTCCATGTTCATTAAATGCTTGTAAAACACCGATTGCAATCGGGTCAGAGGCGATAAAGAAACCATCCGGTAAATCGTCCTTGAGAGTTGAAACAACTTTAAGCCCGAGTTCATAACCAGTATTAACGGAAAAATGCCCGGCAGAAAAAATATATTTATCTTGTAACAGTCCAAGTTCTCGCAGGTAATTACGAAATATCCGCTCTCGTTCATCGAGTGAAACTTTACCCGTGTCTGGATTGAAGTTGCAGCCACCGATAAAGCCAATATTTTTGAATCCATTTGCACGGAACTGCTTGATCGCTCGCGTGGTGATATTCTCAATGTCAGGTTGTACGGAACTGAATGAAGTCGGATCAGGATTGGTATCAATGAAAATGCCATTATCAGAAATTTTTTTTAACTCAACCAATATTTTGTCTTTGAAACTACCCACTGCAATGTAGCCATCAATTTGTGAGGTTGTTGGGGCCACATCGGAAACATTATTATAAAAGATGGCGTTCATATTCATTTTATCAGCCGCAATTTTTAAACTCTTGCGTATGCCATTAAAATAAACATCCTCTAATTCTTCTTTCGGAGTGATCGCAAAGAAAATGGCGATATTACGTACGGGTAATTGATTTTCACGACCAACATAACCCAAGTCAGTGGCAACTTTCAAAATTTTATTTTTCGTCTCATCAGCAATTGAGAAAGTTGGATCATTATTTAATAATCGAGAAACAGTTGCGGCTGAATAACCGGATTTTTTTGCAATCTCTCTAATAGTTACCAATATTGTTCCCCCTTGAATAAAAATAGCTACTCAAATAATATATCACTTTATAAATAAACAGTAAACAAAAATAACGTTTGTTTACTAATGTTTAGGACATAATTATAATAACGTATTTACTTTTTTAAATAAATACGTTATTATGTAACTGTAACCGATTACATATCTTGGAAGGTGGAGTTCTAATGAAAAAGGGTTGGGTAAAATTAATTGCAGCATCTGCATTGATGTTAGTTGGTTTGGCTGGATGTGGACCATCTAGCTCCGGATCTAGTTCAAGTTCGAAGAGCGATAGTAAGTCGGGTGGCTCTTTACTTGTTTGGGAAGATAAAGATAAGTCTGATGGGATTAAAGCGGCGGTTAAAGAGTTTGAAAAAGAAAATAACGTTAAAATTAAAATCGTTGAGAAAACATACGCGGATCAACTGAAACAATTGCGTTTGGATGGCCCAGCAGGAACAGGTCCTGATGTTATTACAATCCCTGGCGATCAAATTGGAACCGCCGTTACTGAAGGATTGTTAAAGGAATTAAAAGTTTCTAAAGCAACTCAATCGATTTATACGGATTCAGCAATGGAATCGCAAACTGTAGATGGTAAAGTATATGGTTTACCTAAAGCAGTGGAATCGACAGTTCTGTTCTATAACAAAAAAATTGTTTCTGAGAAAGATTTACCACAGACAACTGAAGAATGGTATACCTTCTCTAAAGAACAACGTGCCAAGGGTAAGTATGGTTTGTTAGCACTTTGGGATCAAATCTATTATGCACAGGGTGTCTTTAGCGGTTATGGCGGCTATATCTTTGGTCAGAAATCTAATGGCGCCTATGACGCAACAGATATTGGTTTGAATAATAAGGGCGCTGTTGAGGCTGCAACTTATATTAGTAAGTTTTACAAAGATGGTCTATTTCCTAAAGGTATTTTAGGTGACAAGGGAATTAATGTTTTGGATTCTCTGTTTACTGAAGGTAAGGCGGCCGCAGTTATTTCTGGTCCATGGAATTTTGAGCCATACAAGAAAGCCGGTATTGATTATGGAGTTACGCAACTCCCTAAGTTGGCTAATGGGAAACAAATGAGTTCATTCATTGGGGTTAAGAGTTATAACGTCAGCACATATTCTAAGAACGCTACCGTTGCTGAAAAATTTGTTAAGTTTCTTGCAGATAAGAAGAATTCCAAGAAACGCTATGAAATTACTGGTGAAGTACCAGCTATCAAGTCGCTAGTAGATAGTAGCGCAGTTAAGAACGACGCAAATGCAGAAGCAGTGGCTAAACAATCACAGAGTGCCGAATTGACACCGAATATTACTGAAATGGATCAAGTTTGGACACCGATCAACAATGCATTACAAGTAATTGCGACGGATAAAGCAACTCCTAAGAGTGCTTTGGATAGTGCTGTTAGTCAAATCAATAGTGCAATTAAAGCAAATGGGAAAAAATAATTAATTGATTATCATATTGATTGACTTAAAGGGCTCGCTTTTGGGCCCTTTTATAAATGAGAAAGGAAGTTTTATCAATGGATAAAGCTGCAAAACAATCTAAATCGCACGCCAAAACAGCTGCGTTGCTTTCAATCATTCCGGGATTGGGACAACTATACAATAAACAGCTGATTAAGGGCATTGGCTTTTTGATCATTGCCATTTTGTACGTGACTGGATTCTGGAGTCTGTTCAACATGGGATTCTGGGGGCTCTTTACCTTGGGAACTGAGGTACCACGTGATAATTCGATTTTCTTGCTTGCTGAAGGTCTAATTGCAGTTCTGATTTTGGGTATTGGTTTATTATTCTATTACATGAATTTTCGGGATGCATATCAGAACGGTGAAAAAATAGATATGGGACAGCACCCGGAGAAGTTTGTTGGCAGTATAAAATCACTGTTCAATACAAATTATCCTTATTTGTTGATCAGCCCAGGTTTACTATTATTGATTTTTACAGTTATTTTTCCAATTTTATTCAGTTTCGCGCTGGCGTTTACCAATTATGATCTGTATCATACGGCACCTGCGCATTTAGCCGACTGGGTTGGATTTAATACCTTCAAACAAATATTTACAGTGGATATCTGGCGTTCAACTTTTTTTGATGTTCTAGGCTGGACAGTTATTTGGACGTTGGTTGCCTCAACACTTTCTGTAACTATTGGAATTTTCATGGCAATTGTTGTTCATCAAAAAGATTTGAGACTCAAAAAACTTTGGCGAACAGTGCTAGTACTTCCTTGGGCAGTGCCCGGATTTGTAACAATTTTGATTTTTGCGGGTATGTTTAATGACAGCTTTGGTGCGGTTAACACGGTTATCTTGCATGCGTTAGGTATTCACCCAGTTTCGTGGATGACCAATGCGGCCTGGACGAAAGTTGCGTTACTATTTGTTCAGAGTTGGTTAGGATTTCCATACATTTTTGTTGTGACTACCGGTGTGTTGCAATCTATTCCAGAAGATCTGTATGAAGCTGCAATCATGGATGGTGCCACAGCATGGCAGAAATTCAGTAAAATTACCCTACCGTTCATTTTGGCACAAATGGCACCTATTATTATTACGCAATATACTTTCAATTTTAATAATTTCAATATTATTTACCTATTCAATAATGGTGGTCCGGCGGTTCCAAACTCGACAGCGGGTGGAACTGACATTCTAGTCTCTTGGATCTACAAATTAACGATGCAATCCAATCAATATGCATTAGCGGCAGCGTTGACGATTTTGCTATCAGTCTTCGTTATTGGAATTGCATTATGGCAATTTAAGAGAACGAATTCGTTCAAGGAGGGATAAAGATGCACAGTATTAAGAAAAATAAAAATATTCGACTAGGATCTTCTTATGTTCTGTTAGTCGTGATGTCGATTCTCATTTTTTATCCGCTTGCTTGGACTATCGGGGCTAGTTTCAATAAAGGTAATAGTTTAGTTAGTACTACTTTAATTCCTAAAAGCCCAACTCTAGCACACTATGTGGAGCTGACGAAAACAAGCGGTAGTTTCTATTACTTCCAATGGTTCTTAAACTCGTTGAAAATTAGTGTTGTGACGATGGTATTATCTGTCGCCTTGGTTTCAGTTACCGCTTATGCATTTTCACGTTTCAGATTTAAAGGCCGTAAAAATGGGCTAGTTTTATTCTTGCTATTACAGATGATTCCGCAGTTTTCAGCCTTGATCGCGTTATTTGTCATGGCTCAGATGCTCCACTTGGTTAATAGTCACTTTCTGTTGATTTTGATTTATGTCGGTGGTCAAATTCCGATGAATACGTATTTAATGAAGGGTTATATTGATTCCATTCCGGTCTCACTGGATGAGAGTGCGTTGCTGGATGGTGCGGGTTATACGAGAATCTTCTTACAGATTATTGTTCCGCTCGCCAAGCCAATGATTGCTGTTGTCGCCATGAACGGTTTCACCGGGCCATTAGGAGACTTCGCATTGTCGTCAGTTATCTTACGTGATCCTAAGTCTTATACGTTACCGATCGGTCTTTATAATTTAATCAATGATAAGATGGGTGCCAGTTATACCCTGTTTGCAGCCGGCGCAATTCTAATTAGTATTCCGGTTGCAATTGTCTTTATCTTGTTGCAGAAGAACTTTGTAAGTGGATTAACTGAAGGGGGAACTAAAGGATAATGAATCGTCTTAATTCAACTTTTCTCCTTCATGGTGGAGATTACAATCCTGAGCAATGGCAGAAATATCCAGCCATTCTAGACCAAGATTTTAAAATGATGCAAGAAGCTCATGCTAACACAGTAACAGTTGGAATGTTTTCTTGGTCAGCCATTGAACCAGAAGAAGGTGTTTATCATTTCGAGTGGTTAGATGATGTGTTTGACCGGATGGAAAAAATTGGTGGCAAGGTTATTCTTGCTACTCCTAGTGGTGCACGACCGGCCTGGTTGGCACAGAAATATCCTGAGGTTTTACGTACGAATGAAAAAGGTGAGAAGTTACTTTTTGGTGAACGTCATAATCATTGTTTCACTGCGCCGATCTACCGTGAAAAAGTGCGTGAATTTAATACGTTATTAGCTAAAAGATATGGTCAGCGCAAAGGTCTGCTGATGTGGCATATTTCTAATGAGTATGGTGGTGAATGTCACTGTGATCTTTGCCAAGCCGCTTTTAGAAATTGGTTAAAAAACAAATATGGCACACTTGAGGCTTTGAATGATGCTTGGTGGACAACGTTTTGGAGTCACTGTTATACAGATTGGTCACAAATTCATTTGCCCTCGCCTTTAGGTGATACTAGCCTACAGGGGTTAAATTTAGACTGGCGACGATTTGTTAGCGATCAAACGATTAATTTTTATGAGAATGAAATCAAACCATTACGGTTGATTACACCAGACGTGCCGATTACAACCAACTTTATGTCAGACACTTTTGACATGGTTCCCTTTCACGGGTTAGACTACTATAAATTTGCTAAGCATCTTGATGTGGTCAGTTGGGATTGTTATCCTGCTTGGAACAACGATTTCGAAACGCCTGCGCAAACAGGTATGAAAGTTGCAATGATCGATGATTATTTTCGTAGCCTTAAACAACAAGATTTCCTGATTATGGAATCAACGCCATCACAAGTGAATTGGCATCCGGTTAATCACGCTAAACGACCGGGAGTACACCAACTTGCAAGTCTACAACATATTGCTCATGGCTCAGATAGTAATTTATATTTTCAGTGGCGGCAGTCTCGCGGTGCCTCGGAAATGTTTCATGGCGCAGTGATTACACAAAATGGAAGTAATCAAACTCGCGTGTTTAAAGATGTCAAACAAGTGGGTATGGATCTGACTAAATTATCGGAAATTAAGGATGTCCCATATCAATGTGCAGAAGTTGCAATTGTATTTGATCAGAGCAATATGTGGGCGCTAAACGATAGTCAGAATTATTCGATGGCGACTAAGAAATATTGGCAAACGTTGCAACAACATTATCAATATTTCTGGCAACACGATATTCCTGTTGATATTATTTCTCCAGAAACGGATCTAGCAAAATATCGTTTGGTGATTGATCCGATGCATTTCTTAATGGCAGAGAAGTTCATGGATAAATTGGCTAAGTTTGCCAGCAATGGTGGAACTGTTGTAGGAACATATATTTCTGGCGTTGTCGACGAACGTGATCTTGCTTACATTGGTGGCTGGCCAACGCAATTACAACAATTATATGGTTTGACGGTTAAAGAAACTGATACACTTTATCCTCAGCAGGCCAATGAAATCAAGGCTGGTGATCATGGTTATCGAGCAACAGATTATTGCGAAATACTTGAAGTTGATACGGCGGAGGTTCTAGCGAGCTATACACAGGATTTTTATGCAGGCACAGCTGCTGCAACTAATCATCCAGTTGGACAAGGAAGTGCATACTTTATTGCTTGCCGAACAGATACGGATTTTCTGGCTGATTTTTATCAGAAGATTGTTGCGGATATTGGTTTGAACAAGCAGCAATCAATAATTAAAGATAGCTCGAGCGTTTCGATTCAAATTCGTGAAGATAAGACAAATGAGTATTTATTTGTTTTGAATTTTGACTCGAAGCAACATGAAATCTTGGTTAATGACCCAATGATTGAATTGTTGTCGAATCAAGAGCAAGAAGGGAAGTCAAACATCGAACCGTTTGGTGTTAAAGTTTACCGACGATTAAAATAATGATTAAAAATAAAGCAGCAGAATCCGTCTTGGATTTTGCTGTTTTATTTTTTGACTTCTAGCGAACAGCAAAATATGTTTTTTTAATGATTTTATGATGAAGTCAAGCAAACTTTAATTGCGAAAACGAGTGTCAGATATTTCAATCGTTAAATTTAGTTCAAACAACTTGATAAAAGTCACAAATTATAACAAAAAAGTACAATTTTATTACATATAATTAATAGGTGATGTTCTAATATAACGGATTTTCTGAATTCATAATCGGTTGCAATCTAAAATAAATCAATTTGAAGTTTGATGAATGGATTGATATTTATGTGCGTCGTTTTACATATCACGGGTCAATTATCATTGACGTTTATTTGAAAAGGCTTTTTTTCTGTTATATTTATGTTAATTGAAGTACAAGTGAAAGTGGTGAAATCTTTGGGAAATACTTATGGAAAAGCCTATCGCCTCTTGAGAAGTAGCAAGGGATTTACACAAGAAGAAGCAACTGGGTCATCGATCACCAAGCAAGCACTGTCACTGTTCGAAAATGATCGCTCGATGATTTCACTTGACCATTTTGTCGATATTCTTGGCAATATCAATGCTTCGTTTGAAGAATTCATTACTTTGGTTCAAGGCGAAGATAATCGCGAGTGGATTTTGGCCGAAATCCATCATGCTCAACGGAAACAAGATCTTCTACAGATCAAGCGGATTTATGAGCGTGCATGTGAGCTGGCTGATGAAAACGAGGACCAATATTTCTATCAGCACTTAAGAATTTTGACTAAAATATTTGCGGTGCAGATCGATCCATACGCTGAAGCTGTGACGGATGAGGAAGTTGAAACGATCCATGACTATCTCATTCGGGTTGAGCTTTGGGGAAATTATGAGTATGATTTGTTTCGTGACACAATTGATCTATTCAGTGCTTCGCAAATCCTGCTATTGAGCAATGAGGCGTTTGACGCCAGGCATGTGGAGGATAGAGTCAGTCATCTGACTGGTAACTGTGCTGAAGAATTATTATTTGCAATTATTGATCGTCTGTTGACTTTAGGCGAGGTTGATAAATGCCGTGAGTTCCTGGACAAAGCGGCCATTTATTTGAACCAAGATGATATAAACATTCTCATGAAGATGAAATATTTCAAGGGGATCATAGATTATCTGCAAGGTGATCCTAAAGGTAAAGAAGCAGCTAAAAGTGTGATCAACATGATTTATGATTTTGGCAATCGCGAAATGGCAAATAAATTATTTCAACAGTACCAACAATTTATAGTAGAATAGTATTTTTCGAAAGCATTTCCTGCAATAATTGCGGAAATGCTTTTTATTTATCCTAAAATTAGTAAAGTATAATTGATAAATAGCGTATAGAAAATAGCCGATTATTTGACTATTTTTACTAATAAATCGTATTATTGTGAATTAATCATTGGTTTAAACGCAATTGAATCAAAAAAACAAGAATAAATTGTTGCAAAGCAAACAATATCTGGTAAAATATAATTGACCAAAACATATTTGAAGTTTTTACTCTTTTAATATGTTTAACTCTATACAATAGTAAAGCGTAGAGAAATACGGTAGAAATGGGGAGGGAGTTTCACCTGCATAAATCAATCATACTTGATTAACGGTGAACTTGAATTGTACTTCAAAATTATTATGGGGGAACTAAAATGATAAATAAAAAGAAGGTACTGTCTATTGTGACAGTCAGCGGATTGGCATTAAGTGCTTTGGGAGCATTTGCCACACCAGCAATTCAAAACGGCTTTGCAACTCATGTTGTCCAAGCTGCAAATGTGGAGATCGATAATACATCTGTACGTTCAATTACGGTTCACAAATATGAGAACACAACTCCAGCTGGTGAACAGGCAACTGGGGAAGAGATGGAAGTTGACACAAAAGCTCATCCACCGTTAGCAAACGTGCCATTTAGTGTTGTTAAAGTGACAGCTAAAGATAAAACTAAACCAATCAGCGTGGATAATTATGTTGTCGTTGATGGTGCTGTAACGCAAACAGGTAAAACTGACGCAGCTGGTGTTCATCAGTTCGTACTTGGCACAGGCACAGCCGCTGATGGTTACTACTTATTGCAAGAACATCCATCTTCAGCGATTGAAACACCAATGAAGGATGTTATCGTTAAAGTACCACAGGCAAAAGTTGGCGTAGGTGCATCGGGTTTTTTATATGATGTTAATCTTTACCCTAAGAATGATCTTTCAGACATTGAGCTAGATCTGAATAAAACCTTTTCTGATGATGACAAAGTTGAAAGCGCAGTTAAAGGTGACGATTTAAGCTGGAAATTATCAGCAAACGTCCCAACAAGTGCATATAGCCAACAGGATCTCAACAACGATAGCGATTTCGATGATGAAGGCGAAACTGTTTACGCAACCGAATTCATGTTAGTCGATCCTTTGTATTCAAAGGCACTGACATTTGATAGTGTTGATGGCGCTATTGGCGTTGATGAAGCTGGTCAGAAGGTTACTGACTTGGTTGAAGGAACAGACTATAACGTCACTGCCAACGCAGGCGCAACTGGTACTAGTGTTGAAGGATACCAAATCGTTCAAATCGATATCACTGATGCAGGTAAGAAGAAATTAGTAGAAGCTGGTGCAGATAAGGTTGAATTCATGATGAATACAACCGTTAACAAGGATTACGATGGTCAATTGATCGGAAATACCTTTGATGTCTATTACACGCCTTCTGATGGTAATCCTGGACACGAAACAACAACACCACCAGGTACAGAAGTTCCAGGTTCACCAAAGGATCCTAACACGCCAACAGTTCCTACTAATCCAGAAAATCCTGGTGGGAACACACCAACTGATTATATCGGTCGTGTGGACTTACTGAAGGTTTCTGAAGAAGAGAAATCAACTACTGGCGACGAGAAAAACAATGATGACAACAAGCCACTTGCTGGTGCAGAATTCGCAATTTACACAACGAAAGAAGCAGCTCAAGCAGGCGACGCAGCAATTGGTACCGCAACATCTGACACCGATGGTCGTGTTGTATTCGATAACTTAGTGGCTTTCACTGACACAAATAACGATGGTAAGATCAGCGAGACCGAACAAGCAGCTGGCCCCGCAGAATATTACGTTGTTGAAACGAAAGCACCAGAAGGCTATGAAGTTGATGGCGTTATCCATTTGGTTAAAGCAACAACTGATAACAAGTTTGATTTGACTGTTGTCGATCCTAAGTCAACCTCATCAGACTATCCATTGACTGGTGGTAAAGGCTTAATTACGATCATGATTACAGCTTCTGCATTGATCATCATCGGTGGTGCCGGTGTCTACTACTCAAAGAACAAGAAAAAAGAGGCTTAATCAGCGAACACTAGATTAAAAGGAGGATAAAAAATGCACAAACGTCAGCTTCTTTTACGTCTATTAGCTAGTGCTATTTTCCTCTTTATCGGTTCATTGAGCGCTCCAAATTCGGTTCAAGCGGCTAGCAATGATGCGGTTAAAATTACGATCCACAAAGTTGCTAGCGATCCTAATCATGTGGGTGATAGTCAATCAGTTCATCCAGTCGCAGGCGTTCAATATGACTTAACGCGTGTGGTTGCAACTGAATCACAGTCTATCGATCCCCTTGATCCTTCAACGTACACGCCGGCATCGGGGGCTGATTATTTTCAACAGATAATCACCACGAATGCAGATGGTGACGCTGTGGCGGATGCATCGATTGGGTTAGTAGCAGGCAGTTATTTGATCAAAGAATTGAATGTACCAAAACCGATGAAGCCACTGGTAGTCACGCTGCCATATACGGTTGAGGGAAAAGTTTATTCGTCGGTGACGATCGATCCTAAATCGGGTGTGGTGACAACACCAAGCCCTAAGCCGACAACACCTGCAACTCAGCCACCAGCGCAGATTGCTCAGATGAGTGGGGAAATAAAACAAATTAACTATGCGAGTATTATGATCATGTCGGTTTTTTTAATCATTGCTAGCGGCGCACTTTACTATCGTCGTGGACTCATGACGGATAGAAAAGGGGGCGGCGACAAATGATGAAGAGACTAAAAGCGTCATTGATGTTAGTACTAGTTGTAATTGGCACGATTGGGTCTGGTGTACTTGGCTTATTAACGACTCCCCCAGAGAAAGTAAGCGCCAATACAGCAACAGTCATTCAACCCAATGAGTTTGCACCAAGCGTAGCGGCAAAATTTTCAACCTATTTATCAACGTATAAAACAGAGACTGATGTGCCTCAGGCTAACGGGGTTGTAGACTTAACACAAAATACGATTAACAAAGCTGGCTACTATTTCTTGAATGAGAAGTTTAGTTTGGCACATCCATTCTTTATGAAGTTCTTTGTTAATGTGGGTAATCTTAACGATGAGAATGGGATCGCTGTCTCACTCCATACTGGTGACACCAATCCTGCCAGCTTACTGCAAACGTCGACACCGGGTTTCCTTCAGCAAATTGGCACAATAGGATTGCCAAATGCGATTACTTGGAAATTGGATACGAAAACCAATACAACTGGGTCACAGTTTGTGGATACCATTAATGAAAAAGAAGATGGTGCCGGTGACAACGTGGATACCAAGTATGGGTTTCAGTCATTCATGCTGACAAATTCTTCCGGACAACCGGTATATCGTGATAAAAAAGTTGGTATTACTGACAACAGTGCGGTACCGAACGATGCACTTGTTGCCTTCAAGGCCAGTGGTAGTAATTCTGCACCTGGTTCGGTTACTAATGCGTCCGTTAAATTCATTAACTATGTGAATCAGGTCGTTGGAGCTAATCAGGATCCCAATATCATTCCGTTTTTCACAGGGACGATGGGCGATAGCGATGTTATTGATCTTAACAACGCCCGCTGGCATCCTATTCAGATCCAGTATGATCCAACTTATACTGATGTTGCAACTAATACAACGAAGTCGAACGGACAGATCACAGTCACGTATTTCAAGACGTGGAAAACTGCTGATCCTTCAGTCATCAAGATTCAGAATGTCCGTAATTACTATGCCAAGACATTCCATCTAGATACCATTTCGTTGGCGATGAGCGGTGCGAGTGGATCGACCACAAATCCAAAACAAATGATTACCATGATTAAACCAACGTCTAAAATGGATGTTGGTGTTGGGACCACTAACAATGGGAACACAACTCAGAACACAGATTGGGCTGCAGAGTGGGCAGCTAACGTAGGGATGCATTACAATGCCGCGGTTCCTTATTCGATCCAAGCCTACAAGAGCCCCACAACGACACCAACGGATCCTCCTAGCCCTACTGTTACCACAGATAAATACATTGGAACTGCGGTTACGAAATACAATGGAACCAATATATTAGGTGGTTCAGGAGATCTCTTAAATTATTTCTATGATTTAGACTATTTGTTGAGTTCGACGGTTACTGCAGGCGAACAGTTACCTGCAGCGCCGCCGGGTTACACCCGGCCAACTGTTGCAGATTTTAATGGTAAGAATCCTTATCAGAAGCTCGTTGTCCCACAGGACGCCGGTGGAGTTGTATACGTGCCGTATATTCCAACAATGCAGAACGTCACGGTTAAGCATGTGATTGCAGACCCTAACCAACCGGATGATTCTAAACTAACACCGATCACAACGGATATTAGTCTTAAACCCGTTCTAGATCGCACTGTTAGTGGATTGATGGATCATATCGTGTCGATTACCGGAGATGCAATTTCTGGATATACACAGCAAACGGTGACACCATTTGATTATACGATCAACAAGGCTGGCGATGGCCAGAACATTGTTTATTTGAAATACTCCCTTAATAACGTTCAGTACAAGCTGCAAGGATATAAGGACGGGACTGATCCGACCAATGTGGCTAATCAGTTAGGTCAGCCGATTACTGGCCTATCTGGTAAACCCGGAACGGTGATTTCCCAGACAGATATTAACAGAGTTCAGTACCCGAACTATTTAATCAAGGATGGCTTTATAGGGACCATCCCCCAGATCAATAATGGTATTGTCTATGTTCCGATGGTTCAACAAGTTGGGAAACTGACATTAATTGCTAAAGGTGACGATGGTTCACTGTTTGAGAATGCCACTTTCAAAATTGTGGACGCCAAAGGCAATGCAGTCACGACGGATGCTTCTGGCAACCCCCTGCCAGCTTTGACGACGGATGCAAATGGACAGATCGTATTGCCCAACATGCTTCTTGATCAAGCATATACTGTGACGGAAATGTCTGTACCTAGTGGCTGGGATGTTACCGGTCATTTACAAAGCACAACGCTAACGCTGACTGCTAAGGAAAAGACGCTAACTTTTATTAGCACCAAGCAAATGACGGCCACTTATCCGAACGCCGGTGGTTCAGGTCAACTGAAACTATTGGCAAGTGCAATCGCCATTTTGATGATGGGAATAATTAGTTTTGCGGTCCATTTCTTCAAGAATATGCGCAAACATCGTGCGTGATCTGAACCGTTTCAAAAAATAGTGCGAAATAAAAATTAACTTGATAATTTTTTGGACTATCTGCGGATAGTCCTTTTTTGCCAAAGGTTGAGTGAAAAAATTGTTTGCTATTCAAATCAATAAAGGGTGAGTGTCAATGAAGAAATTTAAGCAGCGGCTACCATTAATACTGAGCTTATTGCTGATCCTTGTGGGTATTGGCGTGCTGTTGTATCCCGTTGTCGCCAATCAGTTAGCGTCGGCGCATCGCTATCAAGTGGTCGACGAAACGAAAGACTATTTCGCCAAACGCCGCGCTGAATATAAGAAAAAGAAAACCTTGATGGCGGATTACAATAAATATATTTATGCTCACCAAAATAGTCGCTATGCACCCAAAGTGACCATCGACCAAATTTTTCCCGATAATGAGCAGGTAGCGATGGGATCGATTGATGTGCCCGCGATCAGTATTAAGAAGATGCCCTTTTATTTTGGCACGTCTGATCAGACCCTGAATAAAGGACTGGGCGTATTTGCGCAAGGCAGTTTACCTGTTGGCGGGAAAAATACGCACGCCGTAATTACCGGACACAGCGGCATTGAGAATCAAATCTATTTTGATAATATTGGTCATTTGAAGTTAGGCGATGTTTTTTACCTCACCACTTTTGGCAAGAAATACGCTTATCAAGTTTATAAAAAAGAAGTTGTGTTGCCTGATCAGATCCACAAAACCGATATTAAATCTGGGGAAGATTCGGTCACGTTGCTGACGTGTACGCCGGTTTATTTCAATACGCACCGGATGTTGGTTACCGGTAAACGAATTCCGCTGAAACGCGCCGAGAAGAAAGTTGTCGAGAAACGCGATGTCTTCACTTATCAGAATATTGCGTTGGCGATCACAGCGTTACTGATTTTGTTGATCATCATTTTCTTGATCGTGCGTCGTCATCATGCGAAGAAACGCAAGCAAAAAGGAGAATCACATGATCAAAAATAAACGACTGCTTCATCGCGCGCTTTTATTTCTCGTGCCGATTATGTATGCGGTGCTTGTGTTATCGCTGGTCAAAATTGGCGATAATTATTTGCGGACACAAACAAAAACGACCACCTCATTATCTTATGCCAAACAAGTTGTTGCGGCTGATAAGGAGAAAAAGGCTTATTACACGGATGAGCTGACTAACGTGGATGCGCGCGAATTATTGAGTGGCAAACAGAATAATGACCAGGTGATCGCCAAAACTGGCGTCGGGCGGTTGAGCATTCCTGCCGTTGACATCAGTTTGCCTATTTTAGTCGGCAGAAACGATCAGACACTTTCAACGGGCGCGGCAACTTATTGGGCTGATGAGCAGGCAGGCAAGGATAATTATATCTTGGCCGCGCACAACTTTATCGGTGCCAATGTGTTGTTGAAAGGAATCGCGCGGCTAACTTTGGGCGAGCTTATTTATGTCAGTGATGCCACTCATATTTACACGTATAAAGTCGCGCTCAATCGCGTGGTCAATAAAAAAGAAGTTCAATATATTGATCCTAAATCAGAACGGCCGATCATCACGTTGCTTCGCTGCGAGGGCAGATTAGGAACGGTGAATCGCCGCGTTGTTCAGGGAAAATTAGTGAAGACGCAACTGTTAAATCGCAAAACGATCAAAACACACAAGTCGCTAGGAATTACCGCCACACCAATCAACCACAAAAATTGGTTAGATCAATTTAAATTGCAACTTGCGCGCGTGGCAGCACAAATTCAAACTGACTTCGCAACCGGAAAATTAAGCTGGACTAGTTTCTTATTGATTTTAGGATTTGTGGCGGCCTTAGCCGTGCCGTTTTTGCCAAGGTTTAACTAAAATCGTTTGGAAATAAAATAAGCATCTTCCGTTAACTGGAAGATGCTTATTTGTGTCCGCTATCAGCGAGGCTTCGTGTACTTCATGTACAAGTAAAAATCAAAACCGCTGCGCTTCGCGTGTTTTTCGGGAACTTTTTTAAAAGTTTGGTAACCTAATTTTTCATAGAGATGAACGGCCTTCGTATTCGTATCGGCGACTTCGAGGGCATAGCTGTGGTAGGGCGTGTGTTCGTGAATGTGCTGGATGATCTGCGTCGCCACACCTCGCCCACGGGAATGACGATCCGTGGCGACGAATTCGATGGTGCCCATTGTCGGCTGAATCTCGAAAGGATAGGGCTTGTCTTCGAACTCGCGCTTCAAAACGTAATAAGCAATTGTACCCATGATAAAACCTAAGTGGCGCCGAAATTCACGCTGCTTTAATTGAATAGAAGGCACACGGCCGTTTGTGCAGGCGGCAAAACCCAAGGCCGTGTCATTTTCTATGGCAACGTAAAAAACATCAGGATTGAAAATGTGAGCGAAAGTTCGCGCTAATTTAGTTTTGTCTTTTGAGAAAAATTTCAGCCAATCATAAAAGCCCTCGACAAAAATACGACTGATATCCGGCCGCAGATCTCGCTTAGCAGCGTTGGCAATAATTATTTCCATAACGGTTATCCTTTTTTGGGTAAGAGTTGTGTTCATAAACCTAGCATAACATGTTTGCCACGCGTTTGGCACCGAAAAAACCGGCCAACATGCACTGGAATCAGCATGATGAATTAAAAATCCGGACAATTTTCAAGTGTGTGCGTTAGGCATATTCATTGTTTTCGCTTGAGTGAGCTTGCTACGATGGAATTGTAGCAGAAAGCGACTATTCAGAGGAGGACATGCATATGACGAATCATCACGACGACCAAGATCAAACATTAGGACAACGAGAACACGAACAGAACTTGTCCCACACCGAAAATAATCCCGGCAATGATCTGAAACAAACCGGCGATCAAAATTCTAATCTACACGATTCCGGCCGCTTCGGTGACACCGACAAACCAGATCGCGACAACGCAAAAATCGCGCAGCGAGCAAAGGACGATGCGCATCAGGCTGCCGCAGGATCAGAGGAATCAACGCAAGCAGATAGCCTGAATAGTGAACTGAGCCAAGAAGAACGTCACGCGAAAGAGCAAGATGCAAACATGGGTGACGATTCAGCCGATGACATCGCTAAATTGACGGGCGACAGACGCGGACTACAGCAGGACAGCTAGTTCGTCGCTTTAATGTAGGCATAAAAAATCGCAAGAATAAAGACGATAGAGTCTTCGTTCTTGTGATTTTTTTGTGGTATGACAACACTTAGTAGGTGTAGTATACTCTCTTGCACCGATAATCATAGGGTGTAATTCCAGTTGACTTTTTAAAAACCATTGAAAAATGACTCTGTGAGCTATAGGCTAGCTCAACTGAAATTTCATTAATTGTTTTGTCGGAGAACAGTAGTAGATGTTTAGCGTTATCAATCTTCTTTTGCAAACAATATTCCTTGAAAGACATGCCAACCTCAGCGCGAAATAATTTACCGACATATTTAGGATCGCGCGACAGTAAAGCACTGATCTCTGTGAGTGTGACCTGTTCATCTAGATTGTTTTCAATATAATTCAACACAGTCACCACAATGGAACTGTAAGTGCTTTTTGGAATATTTGAATATTGATCAAGAAATTCATCAATGGCTTTTTTTCGCGCGTTTTATAATTAAGTTAGCCACCCAGCCAAAATGGTAAAAAAAAGACACCAAGACGAAAA
>NZ_RHOW01000013.1 GCF_003946215.1 Lapidilactobacillus mulanensis | reverse complement strand
AAGCCGCTTAGAAACAGATTCAACTTTATATTATTTCATTTGTCAACTTGACAGGGCCTAGTGCACGGTTAGGTCTTTTTATGCATACATCTCCCAAATTAGCCTAAAAATCTTGTGGTATACCAAAAATAAATTAAAGTGGTCAAACAGCTTGTTCGATTGTTAAATCGGTATAGACCATATCGAAAACAGTTAAAAACGTTTGCACAAGGGCGTTTCTAAGTGTATATTAAGACAGTTAAAAGTTTTCTATCAGATTCGAGAGGAGTTTTCACATGAAGTCATATCTCCAGAGAATGGGGCGCTCATTACAACTCCCAGTCGCCGTCTTACCAGCAGCATCATTAATCGTTGGTATTGGTAACTGGTGGGACTCAGTGCACCCAGATGCTATCTCTGCTTTCTTGCAAGCGGGTGGTAATGCCATCTTGGGGCAACTTGCATTACTTTTTGCCGTTGGGCTTGCGTTGGGCATGTCTAAAGACAAGGATGGTTCAGCTGCTTTGGCTGGTGTTGTTGCCTATTTCGTGCCAGTTTCAATTTTGGCACCAGACTCAGTTGCAACCTTGATGGGAATTAAGGTCGGCGCAGTTGATCCTGCATTTAGCCACATTGCCAATAACGTGTTGGTGGGTATTATTGCAGGTTTGATTGCCGCAGCTTTATATAATCGTTTTCATAATACAAAGTTACCAATGGCCTTTTCGTTTTTCAGTGGAAAACGCCTAGTTCCAATCATGGCCTCCGTTGTTATGTTAGGGGTCACGGTGATTTTAATGTTCGTTTGGCCACCCGTTTATGATGCGCTGGTTACATTTGGTAAAACATTTGTCAGCATGGGTGCAGTTGGTGCCGGTCTTTACGGTTTCTTCAACCGTTTATTGATCCCAACTGGCTTACACCAAGCTTTAAATTCGGTGTTCTAGTTTGATGTTGCGGGTATCAATGATATCGGTAAATTCTTATCGTCACAGGGGCCTAAAGGTATCACCGGTATGTATCAAGCTGGCTTCTTCCCAGTTATGATGTTTGGTTTACCAGCAGGTGCTTACGCAATTTATCGTAATGCACGTCCTGAGAATAAAAAAGTAACGGCCTCATTGATGTTGGCCGGTGCGTTTGCATCATTCTTTACTGGTGTGACTGAACCACTAGAATTCTCGTTCATGTTCGTTGCTTGGCCACTTTATGTTCTGCACGCAGTTTTCATGGGACTCTCGTTGGCTTTTGCGGCATTTATGCATTGGACCGCAGGATTTGCATTTAGTGCAGGTCTAGTCGATTATGTGCTTAGTCTGAAAAATCCGATCGCCAACCAACCGTACATGCTGATCGTGCAAGGCTTGGTCATGGCAGTCATTTATTACTTCGGATTTAATTTTGCCATTAAGAAATTTAACTTAATGACACCTGGTCGCGAAAAAGTTGAAGCTGCTAGTGTCGATGACGCCGCAGTTGCAACCGATTCGACTGATGATAAGTACATGATTCAGGCGAAGAAAATTTACGCCGCAATTGGTGGTAGCGACAATATTACCAACATCGATAATTGTACGACTCGATTACGATTGCAACTTGATGATACAGACAAGATCAATCAAGGTAAGATCAAATCGGCCGGTGCAGTCGGTGTGAATGCGTTAGACAAGACTAACTTACAAATTATTATTGGTACCGAAGTTCAATTTACTGCCGATGCTTTAGCTAAGCTTTACGAAGAAAAGGCGCCAGTTGCAACTGCTAGTGAAGATCAAACCACTGAAACACCGGCTGAGGAAGCTGCAACGGTTTCTGAACCGAATGTTCATTCAGGTGCAACGGATGACTTCTATAGCTTGGCAGATGGCGAGCTGTTGGATATTGAAGAAGTTTCTGATCCAACTTTTGCACAAAAGATGATCGGTGACGGTTATGCAGTTGAACCAACTTCTGGCGAGATCGTTTCACCAGTTAGTGGTAAGATCACAACCATCTTCCCAACTAAGCATGCTTTAGGTATCACAACTGAGAATGGCTTAGAAGTTCTTGTCCACATGGGCTTAGACACCGTTGAATTAAACGGTAAGCCATTTGAACTACACGTTTCTGAAGGTGAAAGTATCGAACACGGTGCGAAATTAGCAACCGTTGATCTTGATGCCATCAAAGAAGCAGGTAAGAAAACAACAATGCTTGTCGTGGTTACGAACATGACGGCAGTCGGCTATTTCAAATTTGCAACTGCTGATCGTCAAGTGACGACCGACGAAGCTGTTTTGAAAGCAACTGTTAAATAAATCTAGAATCAAAAAAGAACGGCAAGTTGATCAATGATCAACTGCCGTTCTTTTTTGTCGAATATTTACTTATTTAGTCTCTGATTTAGAATCGGAGTCATTCGAATAGGTGCCCTTCATAATTTCGGGAACAAAATTTAAAAGCAAGCCAAAAATCGCAAAGACAATCGCGCTCAACGCAATATTGACACCACTCTGATCGAGCTTAGCACCGATAAAACCGGCAACGACACCTAGGATCACTGCCCAGACGACAACGACGACACGTTTCACGGTCAACCCTTCTTTCACTTTCAAGACTCCATTCTAGCATAATTATTTTCAAAATACCAAGAACAATCATGAAAGTAGCTGAAAAATTGTGTGTCAACAGCAGCTTTTATGAACGGGTTGAAAAAATAGGACGCCACAAAAAATGTTTAGTCAGCGGTAATGTTGTTAATTTAAGCGTCGATTTTGTTATAATGGCAATAGAAAGAGGTGCGACCATGACTTTTGTTAATTTACAGGTTCGAAGTTGTTTCAGCTTATTACAAAGCTCGATCAAAATCGATGACCTGGTTAAATCAGCCCAGGAATTCGGCTATCAAGCGCTCGCACTGACTGATTTAAACACGATGTATGGTGTTGTCCATTTTTATCGATCAGCGAAGGATGCGGGAATTAAACCAATTATTGGTCTGACGATTCAGGTCGCAGGTGTCATTTCCAGCGAGAAAACATTTGACGTCATTTTATTGGCGAAGAATAATCAAGGTTATCATGACTTATTTCGGATTTCTTCTTTGAAGATGACCCAAGCACAATTAACTTGGTCAGATATTCAGCCGTTTTTAGCAAACGTGATTGCGATTGTTCCCCCTAACTTGGGCGAAACTGCGGAATTGCTGCAAGCAGATCAAGAGATCAAAAATAACTGGTACAAACAAGTTAGCGTCGGCTTTAAAAACGTCACCGAACAACTTTTCGTGGGTGTTTCGACGCGCGGCGCATCATCAGCGACGCAGCAACAGTTTCAACAGCTTGCTACTGACTTCAAGCTACCGCTGGTTGCGGTCGACGATGTGCGCTATTTACGCCCACAAGATACGTTTACCAACGAAGTTTTAGCTGCCATTGATCACGGCGAACAACTGGACGATCCGGTGATGCGTGCGAATCAACAGGGCACTTATTACTTAGATACGAAGGCGAACGTGGAAGCTCGTTATCAACGGGCTGGTTTGACCGAGGCAATCGTCAACACACAGAAAATTGCGGATCAGTGTGAAGTCGAATTAGAATTTAAACGCGCACAGCTGCCTCGTTTTGAGGTTCCCGAAAACACAACGGCGGCAACTTATCTGCAAAGTCTCGCTCAGGCAGGTTTGAAACGGCGGGTCGGTTCAGAAGTCTCGGATGATTATGAAACCCGGCTGAAATATGAACTCGAAGTGATTATTTCAATGGGATTTGCGGATTATTTTCTGATTATCTGGGACGTGATTCGCCATGCGCATCAGGTGGGGATCATGACCGGACCTGGTCGGGGATCCGCTGCCGGATCGTTGGTGGCTTATAGTTTGGGGATCACTGAAGTCGATCCGTTGAAATACGATCTTTTATTTGAACGGTTTTTGAATCCAGAACGAGTCAGCATGCCGGATATCGATTTAGATATTCCAGATGATCGTCGCGACGAGTTGATTCAGTACATGCACGACCGTTACGGTGATCAACACATGGCGCAGATCATCACCTTTGGCACGTTGGCCGCTAAGCAAGCACTGCGCGATGTGGGACGCACTTTTAACCTGACTCAGATCGAAATGGGTGAGTGGTCGAAGGCCGTACCGAATCAACTTAATATCACGTTGCGAGCTGCTTACAAACAATCAGAAGGCATTAAGAATTTAGTTGCAGGCAGTGAAAAAAATAAATTGTTATTCAAAACAGCGCTAGCAATTGAGGGATTGCCACGGCACTATTCAACTCATGCTGCGGGAATCGTCTTGAGCCAATCTGCATTGACGGATACAGTTCCCGTGCAGGATGGCAGTGAAGGTATCAAGCTCACCCAGTTGCCCAAAGGCGATGTCGAAGCACTCGGATTGCTTAAGATGGACTTTTTAGGCTTGCGTAATTTGAGTATTTTGAATCGGACGGTTCAATCCATTCAACAACACCATCCGGAACTGGGCGATTTCGATCCGCGTAAAATCGATCTCGAAGATCAGGAAACCTTGACCGTTTTTCAAAAAGGTGACACAGACGGTGTATTTCAGTTTGAGTCCAATGGTATTCGCAGTGTTCTGAGACGCCTGCATCCCACGCAATTTCGCGATGTTGTGGCGACGAATGCTTTATATCGGCCAGGCCCAATGGAGAATATTCCCACATTTATTGCTCGGAAAAATGGCAAAGAAGCAGTCTCGTATCCAGTTCCTGAACTGAAGGATATTCTAGCGGACACTTATGGCGTGCTGGTCTATCAAGAACAGATCATGCAAGTGGCAGTTAAGATGGCCGGATTCACGCTAGCGCAAGCCGATAACTTGCGGCGCGCCGTCAGCAAGAAAAAGAAAGCCGATTTAGATAATGCCCGCGCAAGTTTCATTCGTGGTTCAAAACAGCAAGGTTATCAAGAAGACGTGGCGACGACGGTCTACGATTATATCGAACGCTTCGCTAATTATGGCTTTAATAAATCACATTCCGTTGCCTACAGCATGATCGCCTTTTGGTTAGCCTATCTTAAAGTCCATTTCCCAGCCGAGTTCTTCTTGTCCTTATTGAACGCCAATTTAAATAATGATCGCAAAATTGCCGCTTATCTGCAGGAATTGCGTAATCGTAAAGTGAAAGTGGCGGGGCCGGATATTAATTCAAGCGAGGCGGAATTCACTTTAGCCGATGGAACAGTTCGTTTCGGATTCGAATCGATCAAGGGAATTCGGCGAGACTTTATTCATGCCATTACCGACGAACGTCAAGCTAATGGGCGTTATGCCAATCTTGATGATTTTCTCAAACGTCAAACGCAACGTTATCTGAAATTAGATCCCATTAAAACTTTGGCTCAGGTCGGGGGCTTCGATAGCTTTGATCATAATCGTAAACAAGTGGTGACCAATATTGAAAATCTGATCGAGAGCCTGCAGCTTTCAGGTGATAGCGTGCCATTATTCGATGTCCTCGCGCCGAAAGTCGAGCAAGTCAGTGACTATTCTGATCAAGAACGAATCGAATTAGAGAAGGATCTGTTAGGCGTTTATCTTTCGGGCCATCCACTTTCAAATTATCAACAAACTTTTACAAAAAATAACGCCACAACTGTTGCGCAACTGACCGAGCAACCAGCCACTTTATTAGTTTATATTCGCCACGTCAAAACGATTCGAACAAAACGAGGCGAACGGATGGCGTTTGTGAGCGCGGAAGACTTAACCGATGATATTGAAGTCACGGTTTTCCCACGGACGTTTCAGAAGGCACAATCCTATTTGGCAACTGGCAAGGTAGTCTTGCTACGTGGAAAATTGGATTCACGGCCTGGACAGGGTGGCAAGCAACAGTTTATTGCCAATGAGATCGACCTCGCCGCGCCTGACCAGAAACCTGCAACTTTATTTTTGCAAGTTGCTGCTGATCGAGACCAGCCTGTAGTCAGGGATGAAATGAAAAAACTGCTTTTAACGCATCATGGATTTTCACAGGTGATTGTTCATTTCGCTGCTGATCACCGCAATATTCAGCTAGGACAACAGTATCAAGCAAATGTCTCTGGTGAACTGATCGAGAAACTGGCACAGCTTTTAGGTGGTGAAAATGTGGTGGCTAAGCATTAAATTTTCTGAAAACTAAATTTTCATAAGGATATCTAAAGACAATTTGTGCCAAAGGTGGTAATATTAAATTGTTCGTGTTGAGCAATGATCGAATTTGGATATTCCAAGAGCAATTTTGGTGATTTCGTTCATTGAGCTCAACCAAGTATGAGATTATTCTTAATCTGAGGTGAAAAAATGAAAAAGATCGGTATTTTAACGAGTGGCGGCGATGCTCCAGGTATGAATGCTGCTATTAGAGCCGTTGCTTTACGAGCTTTTGATGAAGGTCTTGAAGTTTTTGGGATCAATTATGGCTTCGCTGGTTTAGTTGCTGGTGATGTCTTCCCATTAACACGCGAAATTCTCGCGGATAAGATCGCCCGTGGGGGTACATTCCTATACTCTGCTCGCTATCCTGAATTTGCTAAGGTTGAGGGTCAGCTGAAAGGTATCGACCAACTCAAGAAGTTTGGTATCGATGCGTTGGTTGTTATTGGCGGCGACGGTTCATATCATGGTGCGTTACGCATGACTGAACATGGCTACAATACAGTTGGTTTGCCAGGAACGATCGACAACGATATTCCTTACACAGACTTTACGATCGGCTTCGATACGGCATTAACAACTGCTGTTGATGCGATCGATAAGATCCGTGATACAGCAACGAGTCACCAACGTGTCTTCGTTGTTGAAGTGATGGGTCGCGGTGCCGGAGACTTGGCATTGTGGGCTGGCGTCGCTGCTGGTGCTGAAGCAATCGTTGTTCCTGAAAAGGAATACGATATTGAAGCAATTTCTAAGAAGCTGACCGACTATCGCGAAGCTGGTCATGACAATGCGGTGATCGTTATTGCAGAAGGTGTCATGAGCGCCGCTGATTTCAAGGCTGAATTGGATAAACACGGTGATTTCGATTCCCGTGCAACAACGATCGGCCACGTGCAGCGTGGTGGCTCACCAACGGCTCGTGATCGTGTTTTAGCTAGCAAGATGGGGAACTACGCCGTTGAATTGTTACTCGCCGGTAAAGGCGGCTTGGCGATCGGTATCGAGAACAACCAAGTCACTGAACATCCGATGGAAGAACTGTTCGATGAGAAGCATCATGCTGATTTAGACCTTTATGATATGAACAATAAGTTTAATCAGTAATAATGTTAGGGATTCCCAATAATTTATGGTAAAATGGCTTTGAAAAGCTAAAAAAAAATATGTTAGGAGCGTTTTTTTACATGAAAAAGACCAAGATTGTTTCTACACTTGGACCCGCAAGTAATGACGTTGATACTATTGTTAAATTAATCGAATCAGGAGCTAACGTTTTCCGCTTTAACTTCTCACATGGTGATCATGAAGAACATTTATCACGGATGAACATGGTTCGTGAAGCTGAAAAAATTACCGGCAAATTAGTTGGTATCGTGCTTGACACTAAAGGTGCTGAGATTCGGACAACTGATCAAGAAGGCGGCAAGTTTGAAGCTAAGACTGGTAATGTGATGCGCATTTCAATGGATGCTACTTTAGTTGGTAATCCTGACAAAATTGCCGTTACTTATCCTGGTCTTTATGATGATACACACGTTGGTGGCCATGTCTTGATCGATGATGGTTTAGTTGATCTTAAAATCACGGCTAAAGACGAAGCTAACAAAGAATTAGTTACCGAAGTTCAAAACGACGGTAAAGTTGGCTCAAAGAAGGGTGTTAACGCACCTGGTGTTGAAATCCGCCTCCCAGGTATCACTGAAAAAGATGCCGACGATATTCGTTTCGGCTGTGACAATGATATCAACTTCATTTCTGCAAGTTTCGTACGTAAAGCATCTGATGTCTTGGACATCCGTCAAATTCTTGAAGAAAAACATGCTGACAACGTTAAGATCTTCCCTAAGATCGAATCACAAGAAGGTATCGACAATATCGATGACATCTTGAAGGTTTCTGATGGTTTGATGGTTGCTCGTGGTGACATGGGTGTCGAAATTCCATTCGAAAACGTTCCTTTCGTTCAAAAAGCTTTGATCAAGAAGTGCAACGCTTTAGGCAAGCCAGTTATTACGGCTACACAAATGCTTGATTCAATGCAAGAAAATCCTCGTCCTACACGTGCCGAAGTTACCGATGTTGCTAACTCTGTCTTAGACGGTACTGATGCAACGATGCTTTCTGGTGAAAGTGCTAACGGTGACTACCCTGTAGAATCTGTTGCAACTATGAACCGTATCAACATCCGTACTGAAGAAGAATTGCAAAAACGTAATACTTTAGCATTACAACGTTTCGAAGAATATAAAGGTTCTAACACAACTGAATCTATCGGCGAATCCGTTGTTCGTACTGCTGAAGAATTACATGTCAATGCAATTGTTGTTGCTACTTCATCAGGTTACTCAGCTCGTATGATTTCTAAATATCGTCCAAATGCTAATATCTTAGCTGTTACTTTTGACGAAAAGACACAACGTAGCTTAACTGTTACTTGGGGTGTTACTCCTGTCTTGGCTGCTAAACCAGAATCAACAGACGAAATGTTTGAAATTGCTGCTCAAAAGGCACAAGATCTTGGTTTCGCTAAAGAAGGCGACTTGATCTTGATCGTCGCTGGTGTTCCGGTTGGCGAATCTGGTACAACTAACTTGATGAAGGTTCAATTAATTGGATCTAAGTTAGCTCAGGGCCAAGGTGTCGGCGACGAAACAGTTGTTGGTAAAGCAGTTGTTGCTTCATCAGCAAAAGAAGCAGTTGACAAAGCAACGGATGGCAGCATCTTAGTTGTTAAGACAACTGACAAAGATTACTTGCCAGCAATCGAAAAGGCAAGCGCAATCGTTGTTGAAACAGGCGGCTTGACTTCTCATGCTGCTGTTGTTGGTATCGCAATGGGCATTCCTGTCATTGTTGGTGCTGCTGAAGCAACTTCATTAGTTAAAGATGGCGAATTGATCACTGTTGATTCACGTCGTGGTGTTATCTACCGCGGTGCTTCAAATTCACTTTAATCTTTAATGAATTGAATTAAATTGATTATTAAAGAGCTTGGCTGAAAAGCCAGGCTCTTTTAATGTTTTTAACGGGTTAAACCTAAATTAGTTTAGAAGGCTTTGTTTGCATTTTGCTGTGAGAGTGATATTTGAAAACTTTAAACCGATTTATGAAGGCTTTGTTTGCGTGAGGTAGGATTTTATTTGGTTCCGTCAGAACGCTCCAGAAAATAGTTGCGTCTCGCTGTGGGGATGACTTCAAGCCTTTTGAAGCCCACAAAAGTCTTGAAGATCACCCTTGTTCTAGCGGGACTATGGTTTGGTGGGTAACTGCGTTGTTAGTCAACTCATCGAAGAACATTTAGAAAATAATTTAGTCCCGCAAGAACAATTTCACTGCGAGTCGCAACTTTTTCTTCCGCGTTCTGACTCATCTTGGCAGTTTTATAGTGGTTACTCTAGTCAACGTCTAGTCCGGTGCGACTGATTTGTACCGCAACTTTAATTTCTAGAAGACGAAAGGCGGACTGGTTCATCACTCAGACTTTTAAGTTGAACTATTTAAAGTAAAGGCAACAATGTTAATCATTTTTGAGGAACCCTGTTATTCAGATCCTAGCCTAACCAAAATAGGATTAGGCAGAAGTTGCGGAAGAAAATAGTGGGATTGCAGTGGTATTTCTGTTAATGAGCGTACTTTGCTAATTTACAGAAAGGGGAAATGTGAGATCCGGCGATTTTCCGGAGCTCACATTTTAGGCGGAAAACTTTTGGCGCACTTCCAAAAGCTTGCAGCCGTCCCCACAGCAACTTCCCACTATTTTCTGGAGCAACTTCTGCCGAAGGTAGATAAGATTTTAAGCATTTGCCATGAAATCCACCATAGATAAAGCCCTGATCCGACCAACATTTTCTTTACCGTTTCTTAATATCGGTTTTTTTGGTACAATGGATGCAGAGACTTTTTATGAAAGTTGGTGTGCGTGTGGAAAGCTGGCTTTTTCTTAGCTTAATATTGATCGTTGCCTTATTAAGCCATAATCAATCTTTAATTATTGCGGCTGCGGTTGTCTTGGTGATCAAGCTTTTACCGCAATCGAACAAAGTTTTTGGATTGCTTTCAGCACAAGGAATCAATTGGGGCGTTACTATTATTTCGGTCGCGATCTTGGTACCGATCGCCACTGGCAAAATTGGATTTCGTGACTTACTCAATGCGTTTAAGACACCCGCAGGTTTTATTGCGGTCGGTTGCGGCATTCTCGTGGCAGTTTTGTCGTCCAAGGGCGTTGGTTTACTGGCACAGAGTCCAGAAATTACGGTTGCGTTAGTTTTCGGAACAATTATTGGTGTGGTTGCTTTTAAAGGCATTGCTGCTGGCCCGGTAATTGCTTCAGGTATGACATATGTTTTTATTACGATAATGAATTCGGCGTTAAGTCGATTGTGAGGTTAAAATGATAAGTTCAGGTTCAATTATTACAGCGGTTGTCAGTGATCAAAACGATGAGGAATTTTATGTGCAATATGAAGGAGAAACCTTGCGTTTGCACAGTCCCAAATCAGATTGGCAGCTTAAAGACGAAGTGACAGGATTCGCGTATGAAAATATGAAGGATCAGTGGGTGTTGACGACTGAAATTTCCGCGGTTGGGATGGATCGTTATGCTTACGGCGAGGTCGTTCAAGCGCGTCGTGATCTGGGTGTTTTTATTAACATTGGTTTGCCAGACAAGGATGTCGTTTTGTCATTAGATGATCTGCCACTCATGCATAATTTATGGCCGCAACAAGGCGACCGCTTGATGATTTCGTTGAAAACGGATCATAAGAATCGTTTGTGGGCGGATTTAGCGACTGATGATGTTTTTAAAGAAATCGGTCACTTTAGTCCGTCATTTGAGCGCAACGAGACCGTTACTGGGATTGTTTATATTACCAAACGAGTCGGTTCGTTTTTGATGTTAAATGATCTTCGTTTAGGATTCATTCATGAGAGCGAACGAGACGAGGAACCTCGCATGGGTCAGGAAATTACTGGCCGTGTGATCGGCCGCATGCAGGATGGTCGTTTATCGATCAGCTTGAAGCCATTTGCATTCGTGGAGATTCAAGAAGATGCGAAAATGTTGTTGACGATTTTGCAACGCGATCCTACGCATGCCTTTATTTATCACGACAAGAGTGATCCAACTATCATTAAAGATTACTTTGGGATCAGTAAGGGTGCGTTTAAGCGCGCTCTAGGTAATCTGTTGAAAAATGGGTTGATCACGACTGATGATACGGGCACCAAGTTGACACCTAAAGGAATCGAGTACGTTGAATAACGCACTGGTCGATTATTTACGTTCACTGACGATCGAACAAGGGTTAGCAGAGAATAGTATTGCTAGCTATCGACGCGATTTGGAACACTTTATTAACTGGATCCAATCGCAAAAATTAGATGGTTTTCCAGAAGATGCTGATGTGATCAGTCAATATTTGAATCAATTAGTGATTGAAAAAAAAGCCGAAAACAGTCAAATGCGGGCCGTTTCGAGTTTGCGTCATTTTTATCGGTGGTTGTTTGATCGCGAATTGATCACGCATGATCCGATGCAAACAATTCCGTCACCTAAACGCGGTCAACATTTGCCAGTCGCACTGAGTATGGCCGAAGTTGAGCAGTTACTGGCTGCACCAAATATTAATAAACCACTTGGACTGCGTGATCGCGCAATTTTAGAAGTGATGTATGCGACCGGTTTGCGAGTCAGCGAGTTGGTCAATCTTCAATTGGGTGATTTGCATTTGGAAATGCGACTGATCCAAACGATCGGTAAGGGGAATAAAGAACGATTGTTGCCGATTGGTGATGTAGCAATCGATTTTATTCAGCAATACATGCAAGAAAGTCGACCGCGACTAATTCGCTCCGACCATTATGTTGGTGCGCTTTTTCTTAATTTTCATGGCCATTCGATGTCAAGACAAGCCATTTGGAAAATGATCAAAAAATATATCGATCAGGTTGGAATTAAAAAGAATGTGACCCCGCATACGTTACGGCATTCGTTCGCAACGCATTTACTAGAAAATGGGGCAGACTTGCGTGTTGTTCAGGAATTGTTAGGACATAGCGATATTTCAACAACTCAGATTTATACGCATATTACTAAGCAACGGTTGTTGGATGTTTACCAGAAATCGCATCCGCGCGATTAACACGATCAGTTCTTGTTGAACGATATGGAGGTATTTAATGTTAGTTAAGTACAAACAGGATTATGAGAAGATTGCTTTAGGGCTGCTCTCATTTACGCCGGATCTCAAGGACTTCGAGCGTTTATCTACAGAATTGGCAGCCTATAGTTCAGAAGAGAACCGCCAACTATTTTTATGGAAAAATAGCCAAGGCGATTTCGTCGGCATCGTTGGGGTTGAAGTTGAGCCCACTTATGTGATGTTACGTCATCTTGCGTTCACACCTGATTATCGGCATCAAGCGACACAATTCGAAGTTTTAGATGCAGTCCATCTTTTTTTCGAAGGCAAACGCATCATGTCACCTGTTGATATGAGCGAGCTGTTGACTGCTTGGGAACGCCATTGTGCTGAGAATGCGCAAAATAACGAGGCATAACGATTATGGCGACACAAGAATTACAATTACAGTTGACCAAGTTTGAAGGTCCCTTAGATCTATTGTTGCAGCTGATCAAGAAACAAGAAATCGATATTTATGATATTCCGATTGCCCAAATTACGGATCAATATCTCGCTTATTTGAACTCAATGGAGAAACTTGAACTCGATATCGCTGGTGAATATTTGGTGATGGCTGCAACCTTGATGGCTATCAAGAGTCGCTTCTTATTACCACAATCGAAAGTTGCGCAATTGGACGCTGGTGATGCAGAACCGATCGATCCACGGCAAGCGTTAGTCGATCAATTATTGGCTTATCAAACTTATCAAGAAGTCAGCCATTTCTTGGCGCGACAATCTCAACAGCGTGCCCGTTATTTCACCAAGGAAGTTTCAGCCATTCCCCAGCAACCGATTCAGCCTTTGCCAAAGGGATTGGTGACAACAACAGAGCTAGGCGCCGCGCTCAGTGGTTTATTGGCGAAACAAGCGCAAGATGTTGCATTCGTCAATCAAACCATTGATCGCGAGGTTTTTTCGATTGAAGCGGCACAGGAATTGATCTGTACCCAAATAAAAGCTGTTGCTGGTCATCGACTGCGTTTTTCTCAGCTCATTCAAGGACAAACCACGCGTCAACAAGTGATTTCTTTATTTCTGGCGTGCCTTGAACTCATGAAGAATAAGGTGATCACTTGCTATCAAGATGGTCTGAACGAGGAGATTCGGCTGAACTGGGAGGGGATGAAGGCGTGAGTCAATATCAAGGCGAAATCGAAAGCATTCTGTATACGCTCGGCGATGATGGGATCTCTTTGAAAAATTTAGCGTCGATCCTGGGACTGCATGCCAGTGCGGTTCGTCAGTTGCTTGAGGAATTACAAAAAGATTATGAGCAACATGACGGTGGCATCACGCTGATTCAACATCATGATATTTATCAAATGGCGACCAAACCGCAATATGCCCCGATTTTACATCA
This sequence comes from Lapidilactobacillus mulanensis, assembly GCF_003946215.1. GTDB lineage: Bacteria > Bacillota > Bacilli > Lactobacillales > Lactobacillaceae > Lapidilactobacillus > Lapidilactobacillus mulanensis. Next base: position 43,616 of record NZ_RHOW01000013.1, on the reverse strand, counting down.
GTATTTCAGCGAACATCAACCGACCAGTTTGAGTCAGGCCGCTCTCGAAACAATGGCGATTGTTGCCTATCAACAACCTGTCACTAGGATCGACATTGATCAGATCCGAGGGGTCAAAAGTACCGGCGCCCTGCAAACTTTGATTTCTCGGCAGATGGTTAAAGAAGCTGGTCGTAAAGAAGTTGCGGGCCGGCCGATTTTGTACGAGACGACTGCATACTTCCTAGATTATTTTGGCTTGAATTCGGTGAATGATCTGCCACCGTTGTCTGAATTTGGTTCCGGTCAGTTTGATCAAAATGGTAATTTAGATTTATTTTTTAAGAACAAGCAGCAATCTGCAAGTTCAGAAACAGTAGAAACGAAAGAGGAGCAAGAAAATGAAACCAACGGAATCGATGCAACGGCTTCAGAAAGTGATCGCTAATGCTGGCGTGACGTCACGTCGCAAGGCTGAAGAAATGATCTCAACCGGTCGGGTCACCGTTAACGGTGAAATCGTGCGCGAATTAGGCACCAAAGTCGATGGACACGCTAAAATCGAAGTTGACGGCGTTCCTATCGACAAACAGCAGAAGACAATGACCTTTTTATTTTACAAACCACGTGGGGTTATTTCTGCCGTCAGTGATGATAAAAATCGTAAGGTGATCACAGATTATTTCGCAGATCAGGATGCGCGTTTATATCCGATCGGCCGCTTAGATTACGATACATCTGGCTTGATCTTGGTGACCAATGATGGTCAACTCGCTAATTTAATGATGCATCCTAAGTTTAAAGTCGACAAAACATACATGGCCAAGGTGGAAGGCATTCCCACGGCAACTGCCTTAGCAAAATTACGTCAAGGGGTTTCAATTCACAACCGCAAAACAGCCGAAGCGAAAGTCTGGATCGAAAATAAAAATCAGACTAAAAACACCGCACTTGTGGGTTTGACAATTCATGAAGGAATGAATCATCAAGTGAAGTTGATGTTGCGTGATGTCGGTTTCCCAGTCATGAAATTGAAACGCGAAAAAGTTTCTTTTCTTGATTTAACTGGACTACAACCCGGCGAGGCGCGTCAGCTGAGTCATGAGGAAGTTGATCGTTTGTATCGTTTGGCAGAAGGTAAGAACGTATAACACACGAGTTTGCGCACTCACAGAACTAATGCCACAGAGCTCATGAGACGTTGATTGTCACTTCTTTCAACATAATGTACAAGCCCCAAGGAATAATTATTGCTTACTCAATATAATCTGATATAATAACGTTGTACTTAAATATTTGGTTTGTCTTCAGGGCAGGGTGTAATTCCCGACCGGCGGTTAAAGTCCGCGACCTACTTGCAAAAGTAGCCGATCCAGTGCAATTCTGGAACCGATAGTAAAGTCTAGATGGAAGAAGACAGTCTTATTTGTGAACGATGCAGATTGGCTGTTAGTCCCTGACTAACAGTTTTTTTATGCAAAAATTCCAGATAGCGTCTAATTTGAAGACAGCCGTTAAAGGGAGCGTTTAAATGCGTGATCATCGGTTGAAAACATTAGTTGGGATCAGCATGTTCGGAGTTTTAAGTTATTTGATCATGTTGATCGAGATTCCAATATTACCAGGGTTTCCATTCTTAAAATTGGATTTTAGTGATTTGATTGTGTTGTGTGGACTCTATATTTTCGGATTTGGTGGTGCAGTTGCCACCGCGTTGATTCGAGCATTTCTCCATCTGATCATGACTGGATTTGCAGTTCCGTCTTTGATCGGTGAATTAGGGTCCGTTGTGGCGAGTATTGCGTTGATCGCCGTTGTTTATTTGTTTATTAAAGCGGCCAAAGATTGGCAACGGAAAATTTTGATGATCATCACCAGCACTATTGTCTTGACCCTAGTGATGGCCGTGATGAATTACTTCGTCTTAACGCCATTGTATGTGAATGTGACGGGGTTCAAGATCGGCATGGATTATCTGAAATACGTCTTGATTGCGATCGTACCGTTTAATTTGATCAAGGGTGTTTTAGTTACCGGCGTTTTCACGCTAATTTATGCGAAAATCGGTGCTTGGTTGAAGATTCAAAAGAATAATTATTAAATCTATTGGCCAATCAGGGTGGTCAAAAAAGAGTCGCAACGAATTGTTGCGGCTCTTTTTTGCATCTAACGGCTTGAAATTATCTGATAACGATTTATTTCAGTCTGAATTTTTGTTATCCTTAGGGAAAGGCTGGTCATTGCGGAGAATTGCGCCGGTTGGACAAGCCGTGTAGGCGGCTTTAAAGCTCGCCAAAAGTGGCAATGGAATTTCCTTAGTCCCTTGATTATTATCAAGTTTGACGTAAGCAATGCCATCTTCATCATAGCCAAAAATTTCCGGTGCCTTCAACTGGCACAAACCACAAGCAATACATTGTTCTGGAACGACTCTTGTATACATTTTGTCCTCTTTGGTGGTGTTTTTTATGCAACCTAATTTATTGTTACCATTTTTTTCAACAGATTTTCGGCGCGTCAAAGCCATTTATTATCTGCTCACTGGGAAACGTACCATTTCTAATTTAAGTGCTGGTCTCGAATATGGCTTACTTCCTTATTTTCGGATTTTTCCTAAACTAAGTCAAGCAGATTATTTCAAGGCACTGGCAGAGTTGACTGCGCAGCATTATCTCGTACAACGCACAGATGAACAGCCGGTCGCACGTTTAACAACAACGGGCAAATTGGCGAAGACCGTTTTGTGTCAGCAAGATTATTGGCTGCATTCAGTCAACTATTTCGAAATCGGCGATTGGCAAATTCAGTGGGAAAAATTAATGCTGAGTGTGCAAGTGATCAGTAATTATCGCCATCATATAACTAAGTATATTCCGACAACCAATCATCCGTTATTGTTACGCGAAATTCGGCATTGGTTCTATCGAGTTGGTGCCCACCAGCAACAAGAATTCATCGATTCATTAGCTGAATCAATTGCGCAATTACCTAAACTGGCGCAAACGATCCTAGTGAATTCACTGCACAGCGAAACGTTTGCGGGGGTAAGTGATTTTCAACTGGCGCAAGATTTACAACTGACAGGCGCGGAGTTTCAACTGGCGCGGATCGAGGCCATTAGTTCGTTAATGACATTAATTCTTGCGGAGGATCCAGCTCGAGTATTGCCAAGTCTCTTTCAAGTGCCAGAGCAAACGCTAAGTCGGTCGGCGCAACGAACCTATGATTTGGTTCAGCAAGGGAAATCATGGTCGCAGATTCAGCAAATGAGTCGTCAAAAAGAGGGAACTTTAAAGGAGCATCTGTTAGAAGCGGCGATTCTGTTAACGGATTTCGATTTCAAGGCACCATTGGTCAGACAAATAGGTCAGGAAGATCCTGAGGGCTTTTTCGCCCAAAAGTTGACACAAATCAAAAGCTTGAAAGAAGGCGTGTCTTTGTAATGATCGACCAACAACAACTAAAATCTGAATTGAAAGCAAATTTTGGATATGATCATTTTCATGCCGGTCAAGTGGAATTGATTCAAGCTTTATTGGCAGGCGATAATGTGATCGGTGTCTTGCCAACGGGTAGTGGTAAATCGCTGATTTATCAGTTTTTATCGTTGCATTTACCTGGCCTATTCGTGATCGTGACGCCATTGATCTCATTGATGGAAGATCAAGCCAATCGCATTCGCATGTCCGATCTGGGCGGTGTTGCCGTACTCAATGGGCAATTAGATTTTCAAGAGAAAAAATATGTTTTAGAAGGGTTAGCAAAGACAAAATTTTTATTTCTCGCCCCTGAAACCTTGCAGCAACCAGAAGTGATCCGCCAATTGCAACGTTTATCCGTTGGCTTATTCATTGTGGATGAGGCGCATTGTATCTCCAGCTGGGGGCCGGATTTTCGTCCGGATTATTTACAACTTGGCGCGATCCGTCGGCAGATCAAACCGCTGACTTCATTGGTGCTAACGGCGACGGCAACAGATCGAGTGGTTCAAGATATTCAACAAAGCCTCTTTGGTCAAGAACCCAGCTATCTCTACAAAGATTCAGTTGACCGTCGCAATCTTTATTTACGAACCGAATTTGTGTCGAATCCAGAAGAAAAATGGGAAATACTGACGCAATTATTAGCGCATCCTTGGCCGACCTTGATCTACGCATCGACTCGCAAGCGTGCGGAGGAACTCGCCTTATTGATTGCCCAAAAAACAAAGCGAAGAGTTGCATTTTACCACGCAGGACTTGAGGATGGTGCTCGGTTACACATCCAGCAACTTTTTTTACACGATCAGTTAGATGTTGTGGTTGCCACGAGTGCATTTGGGATGGGGATCGACAAACAAAATTTGCGATTGTTGATCCATGACGAAATGCCGGCCAATTTCGAGAATTACTTGCAAGAAATTGGTCGTGCTGGTCGCGATGGCAATCAGGCGCTGACCTTGATTTTCGTGGACGTTCATGATTATTCGCGCCTCCTGAAACGACAAACGAGCCACCAAATCCGCCCGGAAATGGTCGAACATTTCTTTTCAATGCCACGCATTCAACCGCAGGCAGATTTATCGATCGAACAAAATCAGGTGTTGGCAACTTATCGGCGTGCCCACTTCCCACAAGAGACGGTTATTGCCATGTTAAAAAAGACGAGTAAGGTTCGCGATGATCAATTGCAGATTTTTTGGGATTTTTTAAATTCAGATCAGTGTCTACGCCAACAAATCTGTCGATACTTCGATCACGAGGATGCACCACAACCACATGATCAATTATGTTGTAGCAATTCACATCAAAGTACGCTTGCAGAAGTATTGCAATGGCTGAATTTGCCTGCAGAAGCTGTTGAGGAAGTGGCCAATAGTTTGGCAACACGACAACAGGCTTGGCAGAGATTGTTCGACTGATCGACCGTATTTCCAGATAAATTGACAAAAAACAACATAATTTTCTAAAAAAAACATACTTTATCAGTTTTTTAACTTATTTATCGGTGGACTATGATAAAATTAAGAGTAAATAATTGGAGGGTCAGCTATGAACAAAGATCATGATAACGATAAAGATGTTCAAGACAAGCAAAATACTGAACGCCCTTGGGAGAACACCTTTGACAACGACACGGATGACGATGGCAAACTTTCTCGAGTTGCGACCAAGAAGAGAGATCGGGGTAACAAGGTTTTCGTCGCTATTCTAGTTGTTATTCTGTTAGCTGTGATTGCGACCACGATTTGGTCTTGGGTCTCCGCACAGGATAAAAACGATGCGAGTCCAAAAATCGAGGTGGAATCTTCAAAGAAATCCTCATCATCTGCATCTGCTTCGGATAAATCAAGCAAGAAATCATCGAGTAGTGAAGTGGAATCAAGCTCTTCTGAAGTTAGCTCTTCTGTTGAATCTTCGAGTTCAGAAGAAGCAACTAGCTCGGAATCGAGTTCAACGATTTACTCGAGTTCTTCGGCAAGTTCATCTGAGACAACAAAATCTTCGAGCTCAACAACTGACACGGATACTGATACTAATGCACAAACTTATACCGTCAAAAGCGGGGATAACTTGTATCGGATCGCCGTCAATAATGGCTTGACCTTGTCAGAATTATTGAGTTTAAATGGCTTGTCTTCAAACTCAAGTATTGCACCAGGGCAAACGTTAAGAGTTAAATAAATATTTATCAGGAGGCATTTTTTCGTGCAAATTGCAATCGATGGACCGTCTTCTGCCGGTAAAAGTACAGTTGCAAAGTTAGTCGCTACAGAATTAAATTTTATTTATTGCGATACAGGTGCCATGTACCGGGCAGCAACTGTCTTAGCACAGCAAAACCAACTCGATTATGGTGACGAGGAGCAGATCTTGGCTTTACTCAAGCAGGCAACCATCAAGTTCCAACCTGCAAAAACTGGACAGCTGGTTTTTCTGGATGATCAGGACGTGACGCTTAAGATCCGAACGCCTGAAATCACAAACAATGTGTCGCAGGTTTCGGCCTTACCAAAGATTCGCGAAGAATTAGTTCGCCAACAAAGATCGATCGCTTCAGGCAACAATATTGTCATGGACGGTCGCGACATTGGTACGACGGTTTTACCAGACGCCGAGCTTAAAGTGTTCTTGATCGCGTCGGCAAACGAACGCGCGCGTCGTCGGTTTGAAGAAAATATCACCAAAGGAATCCAAACACCTTTGGCTAAGCTACAAGAAGAAATCGAATTAAGAGATTACAAAGACTCACATCGTCGCGTTTCGCCGTTGACGAAAGCGGATGATGCAGTCGAAATTGATTCAACACATTTATCTATTGAGGAAGTTACACAAGCCATTGTTAAACTCGCAAATGAGCGAAAATAATATTTTTTCATCATTTCAGTACTTTTTACTAGCTTGTTTGTTAACTTTCTACTAAAATTAAGATTGATGTTATAGCAGTTTGGGAGGATTATTTATGTCAGAGCAAGATTACAGTCAAAGCGAAATGGAAAAAGCACTCAGCAGTGTGCATGAAGTCAAGATCGGTGACGTCGTCAAAGGGGAAGTTTTAGCCATTGATGACGGTCAATTGGTCATCGGCATTCAAGAAACTGGCGTTGAAGGCGTTGTTCCACTCAAGGAATTAACGGCTGATCGTAATGCTGATATCAATGATCAAGCAAAAGTCGGAGATGTTCTTGACCTTGTTGTGATCGCAAGTATCGGCCATGATAAAGAAAACGGTAGCTATTTACTTTCGAAGCGCCGTTTAGAAGCACGTAAAATCTGGACAGACATTGAAGCACAATTCAAAGCTGGCAATTCAGTTTCTGCAACCGTTAAGGAAGTCGTTAAAGGCGGTTTAGTCGTTGATGTTGATGGTGTTCGTGGTTTTATTCCAGCATCAATGGTTGCCGATCACTATGTTGACGACTTGAAGAAGTATGTTGGCGAACAATTTGACGTTCAAATTATCGAAATCGAACCTAGCGAGAATCGCTTGATCTTATCACGTAAGGCATTACTCAAAGCAGAAAAAGCCGTTGAACGTGAAGCTTTATTTGCAAAGTTATTACCTGGTGATATTGTTGAAGGTAAAGTTGCGCGCCTGACTAACTTTGGTGCATTCGTTGATTTAGGCGGCGCCGATGGATTAGTTCATATTTCTGAAATTTCTTACGAACGAGTTAATAAGCCAAGTGATGTTTTAAAAGTTGGCGAAGACGTTAAAGTCAAAGTCTTGAGCGTAGATGCTGAAAAGGGTCGTATTTCATTATCGATCAAAGCTTTATTGCCTGGACCTTGGGATAATGTTGCTGAAATCGCGCCAGTTGGTGCTGCTATTGAGGGAACAGTTAAACGTTTGACGACTTTCGGTGCCTTCGTTGAAGTTGCCCCTGGCGTTGAAGGTTTGGTTCATATTTCTCAGATTTCACATCAACACATTGCCACACCTAATGAAGTTCTTAAAGAAGGTCAACAAGTTCAAGTTAAAGTCTTGAGCGTTGATCCTGAGAATCGTCGTTTATCACTATCAATTAAGGCCTTAACAGAGAAACCTGCTGGTTCTGACAATCAAAAGGAAGATGCATCAACTGAATCTTCTGATGAACATTATGAAATGCCAGAAACGGACACTGGTTTTAGCTTAGGCGAAATGATCGGTGATGCTTTGAAGAAAGATCTCGACAAAGATTCTGATCAGTAGATCTTCGTTATTGAAATAAACGATTTAAGGAGTTCGGACCTTGATCTGGTCGGACTTTTTTTTTATGAAAAGTACCTAAGGATCAATCTTCAAGAATAATTGTGAGGTGAGTTTTATGGCAATTCCTGTAGTAGCAATCGTTGGCCGCCCTAATGTGGGCAAGTCGACTATTTTCAACCGTATTGCACGTCAACGGATCTCGATCATCGAGGACACTCCTGGTGTAACTCGAGATCGTATTTATACGCACAGTACTTGGCTAAATCATGATTTCAGTCTTATCGATACAGGTGGGATCGATTTCACCGACCAGCCATTTATCGACCAAATTCGTAATCAAGCCGAAATCGCCATCGATGAAGCTAACGTGATCATCTTCATGGTTAGTGCACGTGAAGGCATTACGGACACGGATGAACGGATTGCACAAATCCTTTATCGTGCTAAAAAGGACGTTATTTTAGCCGTTAATAAAGCCGATAATCCAGAACAGCGACAAGATATTTATGACTTCTATACACTCGGGTTAGGCGATCCGATTCCCGTTTCTGGTTCACAAGGAACTGGGTTAGGGGATCTACTCGATGCCGTCGTCGCTAAATTCCCAGTGACAACCGAAGACGAAGTTGATGATACGATCAAATTCAGTTTGATCGGTCGTCCTAACGTCGGTAAATCTTCGTTGGTCAATTCGATTTTAGGCGAACAACGTGTAATCGTGTCGACAATTGAAGGGACCACTCGTGATGCCATCGATACACAGTTTACCGATGAAACTGGACAGAAGTTTACCATGATCGACACAGCCGGTATTCGGAAACGTGGTAAAGTCTATGAATCTACCGAAAAGTACGCCGTCATGCGTGCTCAGAGTGCGATCGATCGTTCCGACGTCGTTTTGTTTGTGATCGATGGTGAATCTGGCTTGCGTGAGCAAGATAAGAAAGTTGCTGGTTACGCGCATGAAGCCGGGCGGGCAATTGTGATCGTCGTCAATAAATGGGATCTTGTAAAAAAAGATACCAGTACAATGCAGAAGTTCACTGAGAAGTTGCGTGGGGAACTACAGTACCTCGATTATGCCCCTATTGTCTTCGTCTCAGCGATTACGAAGCAACGCCTGAACCAGTTACCTGAATTGATCAAAACCGTCTCAGTCAACCAACAACGCCGAATTCAGTCATCTGTCTTAAACGATGTTTTGTTACGCGCAGTTGCAATCACACCGACACCAACGGTCAAAGGCAAACGTCTTCGTGTTTATTACTTAACCCAAGTTGCGGTCAAGCCACCGACCTTCGTTGCTTTTGTCAACGATCCAGAAATATTCCATTTTTCTTATCAGCGTTTCTTGATCAATCAATTGCGCGCCAGCTTCGATTTTTCTGGGACACCAATTCATTTAATTGCGCGTCAACGCAAATAACAGCAGGCTTAAAGGCACTTTTTGTACCTAAATTGACTGATTAACAACTTTTTTGTTGATTATTGATGATTTTTTTGAAAAAAACCTTGTCGCCACGGTGTTTCTATGGTAACTTAAGTTGTGGAATAGTGATTCAAATGTATCATTGTTTCATCATTTTTATTGAGTTAGAAATGATATGTTCAAGTTGAAAAAACTTGACAGCAGGAGGTGAAATCCATGGCAAATAAAGCAGAATTAATCGACAACGTAGCAACAAAGACTGGCTTGACTAAGAAAGACGCAACTGCAGCAGTTGACGCCGTATTCAGCTCAATCCAATCAACTCTTGCTAAGGGTGAGAAGGTTCAATTGATCGGCTTCGGTAACTTCGAAGTTCGTCAACGTGCAGCTCGTAAAGGCCGCAACCCTCAAACTGGTGCAGAAATTGAAATTCCTGCAAGTACTGTACCTGCATTCAAACCAGGTAAAGCACTTAAAGATGCAGTAAAATAAGTAAGACATAAACCGTTAGAGCTGTGAAGCTTTAGCGGTTTTTTTTGTGGCTTGTTTTTGGGGTGGTGGTTGGCTGGTATGAACGTCTCATTCGGTTTGTAGAGTTAGTGCGGTTAGATCATAGACGATGGTTTGATGGGGTATTTATGATTGATGACCTCTATTTTGAACGCTGGAGTGGGGGTGGTTTACAGATTTGAAATGAATGAGTCGGTTGGGGAACTTTTTTGATTCAACGCGTTGGGTTGGCTACTTTTGGTCAAATTCGCTATAATTAATAGATAATAAATAATTGCGGGGGATTTAATTGAGTTATTCTGAAGAAATGCTAGATGCGCTGAATGATCAAGATTTAGAAGAAGCTAAGAAGAAGTTTGCGTCTGCCTTGCGTCATGATGATGATGACACGTTATTTAGTTTGGCCGAAGAATTGCAGGCACTCGGATTTAATCAGCAAACGAGAAGAATCGCCGAGAAGTTGTTGGCTAAATATCCAGATGCGGATGATGTGCGGTTGATCCTGGCAGAACTGGATATCGGTGATGATAAAACAGATGAGGCACTGTTGTTACTCGATCAGATTTCGGGGAATTCTGCTGTTTATCCGCAAAGTTTGCTGACAGCGGCTGATTTATATCAATCGATCAACTTGCCTGAGGTTAGTGAACGTAAGTTGTTAGAGGCTAAGGTTTTATTGCCAGATGAGCCTGTTGTAGATTTTGCTTTGGGTGAATTATATTTGAATCAAGGGCGTTATCAAGATGCGCTTAGTTATTATCAGTCGTTATTAGATCAAAAAGTCGACTTCATGGCTCAAGTTTCCATTCAGCAACGATTGGCCGAAACTTTGTCAGGTTTAGGTGAATATGAAGAAGCGATTGCTATTGACGAGAAACTCACTGAGAATCTGGCAACGGATGAACAGTTATTTGAATTAGGTGTGTTGTATCAACAAGTTCATGATGATGACAAGGCCATTCAAGTCCTGACCCGTTTGCAACAACAAAATTCTGACTATAGTGCGTTGTATCGGCCATTGGTTCAGAGCCAGTCTGATTTAGGACGCTATCAGCAGGCCCTACAGGCTGCACAGGTCGGTTTAGGCTATGATGAGTATAATCTAGACTTGTATCGTTTGGGCGCTCAGGCGGCGCTTAAAGTGGGCGCTAAGCACGAGGCTGAAGAGCTACTTAAAAAAGGACTGAGCCTCGATCCCGAGGCACAATCCTTACGATTAATGTTAGCACAGCATTATTTAGAAACCGGTCACGACCAAGACAGCGTCGATCTGTTGGCGCCTTTGGCTGATGAAGATGAAGCTGATCCACAAGTGAATTGGCAATTGGCACAAGCGTATGATCATCTCGATGATCCTGAACTAGCTAAACAAAACTATTTTGCGGCTTATCCGAATTTAAAAGATAATTCGCAGTTCATGAAACAAATGGTTATTTTCTTGCAATCCCAAGCCATGACACCGGAATTAAAATTAGCGTTGCAACAATATTTGAAATTAGTGCCAGATGATGCGGATTTTGAAGCGATGCTGTTAGATCTTGAGGCAGACGACAACCAGTTTTAATGTTGACGTCGATGAATGCTGAGTAGATTTCGCGTGGGTTTGCGCAAGTAGGTAAACCCTTCGCCAACGGCTTCGTGGACTTCGATGATCGAAACAAAGGCTTGCGAATCGAGGCCAATAATAATTTTCTTAGCTTGAACGACTTCACTCGGTGCCACCACACAATAAACGATTGGCCGTTTATCATGCTGATAGGCGCCTTCCGCAGTCAGAAAAGTGGCGCCACGCTCTAGTTGATCCATTAATTGTTGGGCGATAGCTTCATTCTGGTCGCTAATGATCAGCAAGCCTTTCGCAGAATAACTGCCATCTTGAGTGGCATCCACGATTCTGGAGAAAACAAACGAGGACAACAGCGTGTACATCATATGCTCAATGTCCAAGTAGGTTAATGATGTCAGCAAAACGATCACATCAATGGCGAGTAACGTTTTTCCCATGGGAATACCGCGTTCTAATTCGAGAATGCGAGCGACAACATCGCTACCACCCGTCGTGCCCCCAAAACGGTAGATCAGTCCAGAACCGAAACCACCGAAAATACCGGCTAAAACACCGGCGATGAACAAATCATGATGTAGGTTTAAAGTTTGTGCGAAGGGCACGCGTTGCCAGATCCACAAAGATGCAGAGAGCGCCAGCGTCCCATAAATCGTGTAGATCATGCCTTTGCGACCGAGAAAATGGTACCCAAGAATGATTAGGGGAATGTTTAAAATCAAAGTTGAATAGGCGGGATCAAAGTTCCACCAAGCGCGTAAAATCAAGGTGACCCCAGTCATGCCACCTTCTGCTAGGTTGTTCTTGATATTGACGGCCACTAATCCGAACCCATAAGTCAGTGCACCGATGGTGATCATCAGAAATTCGCGGATCGTGGTCCGCCAATCAATACTTTTCCATTCTGTATTTTGCATTTGCATGATGATTACTCCTAAAATAAAGTTGCGAACTGCCACGGTTGAAATTGAGTATTAACTGCGTTAAGCACTTTGATTTGTTTTAGAATCAAATGCTTAATCAGTTAAACGGAAATTTCAGTGGCAGCAAGCACGATTACAAGTTGCGAAAGTCAATGTTTTGGCGGTGTGGTTTCACACAGTCGATCTGATCAATTTATAAAGAAACAGGTGTTTAAATGTATTTAAAAGAGTTTCCAGTTGAATTTCAACGGGCATTACCTATTTTACAGCAAATTGAGGCTCATGGATATGAAGCTTATTTTGTTGGCGGTTCTGTTCGCGACTTTTTATTAGGGAAACCAATTGCGGATGTTGATATTGCCACGAGTGCGTTTCCGGCTGAGATCAAGGAAATTTTTCATAAGACGATCGATACTGGTATTAAGCATGGCACCGTCACGGTGATGATGGACAGTGTTGGTTATGAGGTCACAACTTTTCGGACCGAGACTGGCTACCAGGATTTTCGGCGACCAGATCATGTGACTTTTGTGCGCTCACTCAAGCAAGATCTGCAACGACGCGATTTCACCATCAATGCGCTTGCGGTTCGCGCGGATGGCTTAGTGATCGATGAATATCACGGTCTCGATGATTTAGCGGCGCAGGAAATTCGTGCCGTTGGCAATGCGGATGAACGGTTTCACGAGGATGCACTACGCATGATGCGTGCGGTTCGTTTCGCCAGCCAGTTAGGCTTCCAGATCACCGCAGATACTTACAACAGCTTACTACATAACGCGCCGTTATTGCAAAAGATTGCCGTTGAACGGATCCATACTGAATTTGTTAAAATGATGCTAAGTAAAAATTGGCGCATTGGTTGGCAACAATTCGTGAAAAGTGGCTTGATCAAACAAACCCCATTTTTTGATCAACTTGATTCTGTCTTTCCAACATTTTTGTCAGGACAACAGCCATTACTCGATGAAGCCGCAATTTGGGTCTTATTAGCAGAAAGTTTGCAGCTTTCTCGTGAACAATTGACACAATTATTACACGCTTGGAAATCGGCTAATGAAGTGATCGAGGATAGCTTGAGCACGTTAGCTTTTAGCCGCCAATTAAAAGCCGAAGCCTGGCCAACTGCCATCCAACTTTATCGAATCGATGCCAATATTATTGAGCGTTTAGCCACTGTTTGGCCGTTGTTAAGTTGGCGCGCCGATTTCACGAAGCTGGCAATTATGTATCAGCGACTTCCCATCAAAGCGCGGCACGAACTGCAGCTTAATGGTGCCGATTTGATCGATAAATTAAATTTGCGACCAGGTCCGATCATCGGTGAATTACTGGATGAAGCCGAAGCCGCAGTTGTGACGGGACAACTTAAAAATCAATCGGATATTTTGTTACAGTGGGCAACAAACCAACTCGACAAATGAAAGCAGGATGACAATGAACATTAATGAAGAAACCTATTTGCAATTTGCCAGAACCGTTTTAGAAACCGGTCATCACAAAAATGATCGCACACAGACAGGAACTTATAGTTTGTTCGGCTACCAAATGCGCTTTGATTTGCAAGCTGGGTTCCCATTATTGACCACTAAACGAGTTCCTTTTGGCTTGATCAAGAGCGAATTATTGTGGTTTTTACGTGGTGATAGCAATATTCGTTTCTTACTGCAACATCATAATCATATTTGGGACGAGTGGGCGTTTCAAAATTACGTTAGCAGCGCTGCTTATCACGGCCCAGATATGACTGACTTTGGTCATCGTTCATTGCAGGACGCACAGTTTGCGGAGGCGTATCAACAACAGCACGAACTTTTTTGCCAGCAAATCCTAGATGATGATCAATTTGCCGCGGAATTTGGTGAATTAGGTCCGATTTATGGTCGGCAATGGCGGCAATGGCAGACGAGTCAAGGTGAAACCATTGATCAGCTTCATGATGTGGTCGAACAAATTAAAACCAATCCAGATTCACGGCGATTGATCGTTTCTGCTTGGAATCCGGAAGATATCCCTAATATGGCCTTACCACCTTGTCATACGTTGTTCCAATTTTATGTTAACGAAGGTAAATTATCGTTGCAGCTTTATCAGCGTAGCGCCGATATCTTCTTAGGCGTGCCGTTTAATATTGCCAGTTATGCGTTGCTGACTCATCTCGTTGCTAAACAAACTGGTTTACAAGTCGGCGAATTTATTCACACGTTTGGTGATGCGCATATTTATGATAATCACGTGGAACAGGTCAAGTTGCAGTTGGAACGTCCGATTCATGACGCACCAACTTTGCAATTGACCGATGAACCACGAGCTGATTTAGCGGATTACCAAATGAAGGATATTAAATTATTAAATTATCAACCAGAGCCGGCAATTTCGGCGCCAATTGCAGTTTAGGAGTGTGAAACCATGCTGAGTTATATTTGGGCAGAAGACCAGAACGGCTTGATCGGTAACCACGGTCAACTACCTTGGCACTTGCCAACCGAAATGAAACATTTTACGGAACTTACCACTGGACACACGATTATTATGGGCCGAAAAACTTTTCAATCATTTCCCAAGGGACCCTTACCAAACCGAACGAATGTGATTTTGACTCATCGACCGGCGTCCGAATTTCCGCAAGGGGTGCAGGTGGTTGATCAACCCGCGATGATTCATGAGTTGGTTCGTGATGCGCCGGATGAGTTGTTTTTCGTGATCGGTGGTGTCAGCTTGTTCGAGGAATTTGCGGATTCGGTGGACATCCTTTATCAAACCAAAATTGCGCATCTTTACCAAGGTGACTTATACATGTCCGCACTCCCTTGGCACGAATTTGCTTTGGTCAGTCAGAAAAAAGTACCTGCCAGTAGCAATACACCGGCATTAACATTCAATCAGTTCCAACGGATCTAGCTTTAAAATGAGGTGTACCACCCGATTTTTTGTGGGGAATTTCTATCCTGCATGTTATAATGGATAACGTTGACAGTGAAATCAAACGGGTGTCATAAATCTCAGGTTATCTTAGAGCCTCTCTGTCGACTTTTTGGTTAATTTGTATTAGCATTATTAACAGTAAACTTCATGAGTTTAGATCAATAAAATCAAGATATTTAATCCAGATTTTTGGAAGGAAGTTTAGGCATGGCAAATAAAATTAAGATCGTGACCGATTCATCGATTCAATTGTCAGCGGAAGAAGTCAAACAATATGAAATTACGGTTGTCCCGTTGACAATTGTCATTGATAAAATGATCTACACGGACGGCGTCAACATCACGCGTACGGAGTTTATGGAGAAAATGGCGGTTGCGAAAAATTTACCCCAAACAAGCCAGCCTTCGATCGGAACTTTTCTAGATAAATACGATGAATTATCCGCAGATGGCAGTGAAATTTTATCAATTCACATGTCTAAGAATTTAAGCGGGACTGTCAATGCGGCGCGACAAGCTGCACAAATCTCTAAAGCCGGCGTCACGGTGGTTGATAGCGAATTTATCGATCGCGCCATGGCCTTTCAAGTTTTGACGGCTGCGAAAATGGCCCAAGAAGGCAAAGAGATGACTGCCATTATCGATGCGATGCAGACAGTCAAGGAACATACGCAACTTTATATGTCGGTCACGAATTTAACGAACTTAGTTAAAGGTGGTCGTCTCAGCAGGGTGTCCGGTATTTTATCGACCTTATTGAATGTCAAAGTCGTTCTACAATTTCGTGATAATACCTTGGAACCGATTCATAAGGGTCGCGGCATGAAGACGATCAATAACTTTTATCACGAATTGTTGGAACAGATGCAGCAATCCGTTCGACCTATCAAAATGATCGGGATCTCTCATGCGGATGCCCCCACGCTAGCCAATCAAATCAAGGAGCAGTTAAAAGTCATTTTCCCAGACGTTGCGGTCTTGGTGGCTCCGACTAGCCCAGTGGTATCAACGCATAGTGGTGCCGGCGCGATGGCGGTCATGTTCTATACAGATTAGTCAGAAAAGTGGGGCAGTTCCTGTGCCTCCTTTTTTAGTCACTCTTTATTTTTAAATTAATGGTGGTTGTGAATTATATTGAAAAAAGTTAAACAAATAATCGGAATGTTAATTGTCGTTCTCGCAGTTGCGGGAATTGTTTTCGTCGGATTAAACGTGCTGATCAAGTCGCCTGCCACTGAATCGTCACAAGTCGCGACGGTCTCAAAGCAAAAGCAGATCAAAAAGACGGTTCGGCTCACGGCAATCGGTGATTCGTTGACCTATGGCGTCGGCGATGCAACCTCGAGCGGCGGTTACGTGCCCCTGATCAAAAAAGAAATGGAACTGCGCGATCAAACGAATGTTGTGACCTCAAACTACGGGGTGAGTGGCGATACGTCTGTTCAAATCTTGAAACGGATCAATACGCAGAAGAAAGTACGGCAAGGATTAGCTGACGCCGACTTGATCACGATGACCGTCGGTGCCAATGATCTGATGCACACGATCAGTAATAATATTTCCGATATTGATCTGGCCAAAGTAATTACTGCCAGCAAGACTTATCAGAAAAATTTAACCAAGCTGATTCAGGCGATCCGCACCGAAAATCCAGACGCGCCGATCGTGATCGCGAGTATTTATGATCCGTTTTATGTTTATTTCCCTAAACTAAAGGCATTGCAACAAGGGATGGATCATTGGAATCAGACCACGCAAACTGTGATTAAGAACTTCAAGCAGACTTATTACGTGGATATTGATTCAGTCATGACCGATCCTAAAGGTTCCGTTCTGGCAACGAGTCAAACGAGTACAAAGACCAGTGCCAGCAATCCCTTCTTGTACACGGAGGATCATTTTCACCCGAACAATCGTGGTTACCAAGCAATCGCCAATACACTCATTAAAAAGATCCAAGCCATCAAATCGACATGGCTTTATGAAGAGTAGTCGATAATCTGTTAACAGAGGAAACGTTATTCATGGAACAAAAGACTAAACGACCCACGCGCAAAATGCGTGGGGTCAATATTTGGAAATGGTTATTTTTAATTTTGCTCGGTTTGCTTTTGGGAACGGGCATTTTTCTGGGCACCAAACTTTTTACAACACCGGCACAAACGACGACTGCCAAGGATGTGGCTCGAGCAGATGATCCCGTTTTTACCGTGGAAATGACTAAAAAGCAAGTTAATAGTATGGTCGCTTTTTATCTCAAACATTATTTAAAAGACGATTCACTCAAGTACAAAGTTACTTTATCGGATCGGGCGATCTTGTCGGGGCAATTCAAATTCTTAGGTGCTAAAATCCCATTTACCCTGAGTTTTGATCCCTTCGTTCTTGAAAATGGTGATGTTCAGTTGAAGGCCAAGCAATTAGCAATCGGCGCATTACCGGTAAAAGTCAGCACCGTCATGAATTTTGTTGGACATGATTATCATTTTCCAAAATGGGTCTCACTAGATACGAAAAAACAAACGATCACATTGCGTTTGAGTAAGTTTAAAACCGATAATGGCATGAGTTTTCGAGCGGATCACATCGATCTCGACAATGACAAAATCGACTTCAGCGCATTTTTGCCTGAATAAAGGGCAATGCGCTGAGTTATCGGCGTCTAGAAATTCACAACCTAAAAATAGAGAGGTGCATGCATGGAATTACGACGTTCTTTTTATCAATATCTCATGACTCAGCGTAATCCCAATAGTCATGATGAAATCGCAGAATTTGCGAATAATGCCTTCTTTGACCAAACTTTTCCAAAGCAGGACAAGGATTATGACCGCATTTCTCGCTACTTAGAATTAAATGGCAACTATTTACCAAATATGACCGTCTTTGATCTTGCTTATCAGCATTATCTGGACAGCGAAGCATAGGTGAGGAAAACTTGGCCACAAAAGAAGAAAATGAGACGAAAAAAATAGCACCTGACAATGAAAAACCAGTCAAAACCAAGAAAAAAGCACCTAAACGTTTTACACGATTCACTTATTGGTTCAGCTTGCTGTGTGCACTTTGTGTCGGGACGATTATTGGCGTGCTGCTTATTTTGTCGCGTCTTCAAGATACGATCGCGACCAATTCAGAGCTGAGTCAAGTGATCGGCGTCTACAAGAATATCCGGGGCAATTATTATAAATCCGTCAGCAAGAAAAAACTGATCAATGGCGCAGTGGACGGGATGTTGTCGAGTCTCGACGATCCGTTTTCACAGTATTTGCAAAGTGATGAGTCTACTAGCCTGAATGATTCGATTTCTGGTTCGTTTGAAGGCATCGGTGCCGAGGTTCAGCAAGGTAAAAATGCCATCGAAATTGTTTCACCGATCAAAAATTCACCGGCTGAAAAGGCAGGATTGAAAGCCAAGGACTTAATCGTGGCGATCAATGGCAAATCGACGGCCAAAATGACTGTCGATCAAGCTGTCAGCAAGATTCGCGGTAAGTCGGGGAGTTCAGTCACGTTGAAAATTCAGCGAGGCAGCCAAACTTTTACCGTGAAAGTTGAGCGGGGAAAAGTCGATCAAGCCACCGTGACTGGTCAGTTATTAGCGACAGATCACACGATCGGCAAGATTCAAATCACGACTTTTGCTGAGAACACGGTTAGTGGAATGAAGACAACTATTAAATCGTTGCGTAAACAAGGTGCGACGAAATTTATCATCGATGTTCGTGGTAATCCTGGTGGTTTAATGGATACAGCCTTGTCATTGAGCAGTATGTTCCTCAAGAATAAGCAAGTGATCATGCGTGTGCAGGCGCGCCAAGGCAGCGAAGAGGTTTATCGTGCTGGTAAAAAGTATGATAAGGGATTCAAGATCGACGAGCCAGTCACGATTTCAGTGGATGGGGGCAGTGCGAGCGCCGCCGAAATTTTCAGTGCAGCGTTGCAAGAAGCTGGACGCGCCCAGCTAGTCGGTACCAAAACGTACGGCAAGGGGACGGTTCAAACGGTAATCCCGCTGTCAAATAACAGTGAGATGAAATTTACCATCGCCAAATGGTTAACACCGAATAAAACTTGGATCAATAAAAAAGGGATCACACCAGATATCAAGGCGGGTTATCCAGCCATCGCCAATTTGGCACTGATTTCAAATGAAAAGTCGCTGAAAACGGGATCCGTTGGTTCTGAAGTGAAGTTGTTGCAACAGAATCTTCGCGCGCTCGGTTACACCGTCGAGGAAACAAGTATCTACGATCAACAAACAATTGCCGCAGTGAAGCAATTGCAGATCAAAGCCAAATTAGCGAATCAAACCGGTACTTTCGACGAAGCAACCCGCAACGCGCTCTATCAAGAAGTAAGTGTCTACATTCTCAATCATGATAATGCGCTGAATGCAGCAGTGAAAGAGATCCAAAGTAAGTAAAACAATAATTTGAATGCAGCTGAATGAAAGACAAAAATCCCTCAAACTTGAGGGATTTTTTGTCGTACGATTCATTTTATGAATTATTTTGATCGAATTAGAGTCAAGATTCGAAAATGGCTTGATGGTCACTCACATATTGCTCAAACGAAATCGGTTTGCGCCCAAGAACCTGTTCAATCGTTGATGTTGTCTGTTTCGCATTACCGAGCTGAGTGATCAGATAGAGCATTACCATTACATTCACGTAATTTTTTTAACTCCACGTTTGAGCATCGTCTTGCGGAACCTGAATAGGCTTGGCTGGCTATAACGAATCGGCGTTTGTAGAATTTTCGACATTATACTTGCAATTTCGTCATATGTTAAGGCTTTTGCACCGGTGATTTCCAGCTCGGTATTCAGGTATTGGTCGGTTAAAAGACATTTGGCCACCACGGCCGCAATGTCGCGAGTATCAATAAAGCTAGTTTTTGAATGACCAGCAGGAATATATAAATCGTGATGGTCGCGAATATCGGCGAGGTGTGTGGTGTTTAAATTTTGCATGAAGAAGCTGGGCCGAATAAAGGTGTGGGGAATACCCAATTCGACAATGCGCTTTTCGATTTTATGATGGGGCGTGACTGGATTTTTCTCGACGCCGATCAACGAGACGAAAACAACTTGTTTAACCTGATGAGCCTTCACTTGATCCAAGAAGGGAAACATATCCACCTTGGGCTTTGACAGTTGTGGCGGTCGCACGAAAAAGACGCGCTCAACATCCGCCAATGCATCAGGAAAAGTTGTTGAATCTAAAAAATCAAAACGAACTACCGCCACATTCTTGAACGCCGCAAATTTGGCTGCTTCTGTTTCAGGATGATGAACGCCGGCAATAATTTGAATCTCTTGATGTTGCGCAAGTTCATTGATCAAGGGAAAGCCGATATTTCCGGTGCCACCGAGCACTAATATTTTTGTCATGATGATTGTTCCTCACGATCGAGTTTTTGTAAGAGTTGGTTTAATTGGGACTTCTCTGTCTCTGAAAGCTGCGCCATGAACTGATTTAGAACTGAATTGCTGATCACGGCGGCCTTTGTGTAAATTTCGGCGCCAGTTTCACTTAAAAATAAATCAAAGAGGCGATTATCGTGACTGTTTTTAGTTTTGTAGACGAGCTTTTTTGCTTCCAACCGTTTGATGATTGCGGAAATAGTCGGCTTATCCATATCTAATCTCTGCGCCAAATCATTCGCCGCAATTTGTGCGCCGGACTGACTCAGCCGGTGTAATTGTTGGAGGACCGACCATTGTTGAATGGTGATATTTAGCTCAGTGAGTGCGTCATTCAGACGATATTTTAATTTCTTTGAAATATTCATGAGTAAATAACCGGTGTTGGGCATAAAAGAAACTCCTTTCGAGATATAGTTAGTGTACTAACTATATACTTAAAAGTAAAGTGTTTTTGTGAGGTGGTTCAGAATTCAGCCGGTGCCATTAGTGGATGACTCGTTCAGAGATCAGAAAACTAAAGCAAAGTAGCCTTAAAAATGTTAAAATAGAAGATACTGATCTGGATTGATTCATTTTTAATTACGAGATGGTTTCAATTGAAAAGAAGATTTTTAACAGCTGAAAATATCGATTCTAAAACGTTAAGTTAATTCGAAAGGAGTTACGAGCATGAGTACGATTCAATGGTAGACTGGAAGCTCACTATAAAAAATGACTAGATATTGTAAAAAAGCAGCGGGATAATATGAGATTTAAGTAGCTAAAAGCCTGATAAAACGGGCTTTTTTGTTTGCCGTTGATTTGAAAGTTTAGGTATCTTTTTCTCCCAATTTTGTATAGAAATTTGGCCGATTGAGCAATAATAAGCAATGATTATCAAATTATGGTACCAAAATTGGTACCGCAAAAAGGCCGCCGGGACATATGGACTTCCTTTTATGGATTTGAATAAGTTATTTTCAAAACGAAATATCGATCCAAGTTTGAAGTTGGTTAATCTATCGGCTTAAAAAACTAATCATGGAAGAATGTGATTATTCAGTATGATCTAAAATAGATGCTGCTATTTTATTTCAAAATAAAGCTTGACGCTTACATAGATATGGGTCTATATTATAGATATAGATGCGCGTCTATGTTTACAAAATACGATGTTTCTTGCGGTGATCGAAGCAAGTTGAGTTGAGGAAATGCAGTTGCGGAGTTTGCAACTAAGTTCCCTAAAATCACCACGAAAGCGGTCATAATCATTCATTTTGGCAACACTGATTAGCAAGAAGTATCTGCTTGTTGAATATTTTCTGCTAAACAGGATTGGCTTTCTGTTGTTGATTAAGCCAAAACCAAAAGTAGCAAGTTCAGTCTGTATCACTGTAACATCAATGTTTATTATTAGCGTATTTAACTAATAGATTACCTTAATTATGGAATAGGAGCTTACAAATGGACTATCAAAAGTATGTTCAAATGCTGAAAGCAATGGCCGATCCAAATCGCTTAAAAATTATTGATCTGCTTTCCTGTGGTTCTTTGTGTGCTTGTGATATTTTAGAGCACTTCGACTTTTCACAGCCGACTTTATCCCACCATATGAAAGTTTTGCAAAATGCTGGTATTGTTGCGGCACGCAAGGAAGGTAAGTGGCAGCATTATACGTTACGCCCCGATTTTATGCTGACCTTTAAGCAGGATACGGCGCAATTATTATCAAGTGATGATCACTGTATTTGCCACGATGACGGCTGTGTTGATTGTGAAGAATGTGCTTCAGGAAAGGTTGTTATGACAAATGAAAAAAATTGAATTATTTGAACCAGCAATGTGCTGCTCGACTGGGGTTTGTGGTCCGTCCGTTGATCAAAATCTCTTAATGATCACGTCTGCCTTTGATGCTTTACAAGGTGTTAAAACGATTGAAGCTGACCGTTACAATTTAAGTAATAATCCTGATGTTTTTAGTGAACGAGCCGATATTTTAGCGGCCATCAAGGATGATGCTGACGCTGTTTTACCGATCACCGTGGTTGACGGCCAGATCGTTAAAACGGGCGCGTACCCAACGATCGATGAATTATCTGACTATACTGGGCTAGTTTTCGTGCCAGCTGAGCAAACAGGCGGTTGCTGTGGCGGTGATGGTGACTGTTGCTAAATTTTACTAAAGGTAAGAGATGGCGCGGCCATTTCTTTTGAATTATATATAGATAAATATCTATGTGACTGAGGAGGATATCAATGCAGGACTATCAACCACAAAACGCTAATTTAACTCATTATTTGTTTTTTACCGGTAAAGGTGGCGTTGGTAAAACAACGACGGCCAGTGCAACCGCCATTAATTTGGCTGATGCTGGTAATCAAGTGATGCTCGTTTCAACTGACCCAGCTAGTAATTTACAGGATGTTTTCAATACAGCATTAACCAATAAACCGCAAGCAATCAATGGTGTATCAGGGTTGTTTGCCGCCAATTTTGATCCTGTGACCGCAGCTGGTGAGTATCGGGAAAGTGTTGTTGGCCCTTATCGCGGCGTATTGCCGGATGCTGCTGTTAAAAATATGGAAGAACAGCTATCCGGTTCCTGTACGGTCGAGATCGCGGCATTCAATGAATTTGCCAACTTTTTAACTGATCCGGCGGTTGACCAGCGCTTTGATTATATTATTTTTGACACGGCGCCAACTGGTCATGCCTTGCGCATGCTACAGCTACCGTCAGCGTGGAATAATTATTTAGATGAAAATGATCGCGGTGCTTCTTGCTTAGGCCAATTAGCCGGTATGGGTGATAAAAAAGCAATTTATGCAAAAGCGGTAGCAACGTTAAGCAATGGGGACTTGACCACATTAATGTTGGTGACGCGGCCACAAAAAGCCTCATTACTTGAAGCAGCACGAGCAGCACAAGAACTAGCCGCGATCGGCATGACTAATCAGCAGTTGATCATTAATGGCACGCTTAAAACACCGACGGATCACGCTTCGCAGGCTATTTTTGCGCAACAACAGGCTGATCTACAACAAATGCCGGCTGTATTAAAAAAATTTGCTCAGTATGAAGTGCCGTTACGCGCCTACAACGTTACCGGCTTAAATAAATTACACCTGGTGTTACAGGCAACACAACCCGCATTAGCTACCTATCCGCCGCTGACCAATAACTATCCCAACTTAGATACGATCGTTGCTGATCTGATCAAGACGGATAAAAAGATTATTTTTACCATGGGCAAAGGGGGCGTCGGTAAAACAACGGTTGCGGTGCAGATCACGCAGAAATTAGTGGCCCAACATAAAACCGTTCATCTAGCCACCACTGATCCGGCCGATCATCTAGATTTCTTTAAAACAGCTGATCCGGCAGTTACGATCAGCCATATTGACGAGCAGCAGGTATTGAAAGATTATCAAGCTGAAGTACTGGCAACGGCTCGCCAAACCATGAAAGCGGCTGACGTTGATTATGTCGCCGAAGATCTCCGTTCACCATGTACGCAAGAAATTGCGGTTTTCCGCGCTTTTGCTAATATTGTGGCGCAAAACGACAGTGACGTGGTGGTGATCGATACGGCGCCAACTGGGCACACGTTGTTACTATTAGATTCCACTCAAAGCTATGCACAGGAAGTTAAGCGCACAGCCGGTGACGTGCCACAAGCAATTATTGATCTATTGCCACGGTTGCAAGATCCCCAACAAACCGAGATCGTGATGGTGACTTTACCGGAAACAACGCCAGTCTACGAATCAATGCGGCTCAATGAAGATTTAAACCGGGCGCAAATTGCCCATACATGGTGGTTGGTCAATCAAAGCATGCTGGCTACACAAACCACGCATCCGTGTTTACAAGCACGGGCACAAAATGAAGTTGAATGGATCGAAAAAGTCAAAGACGTTTCGGCCAATCATTTTGCAGTGGAACAGTGGCAACCAGATTTTGAACAAACGCTATTAACGATTTAAATAAAGATATCAATTGATCAGGGTAGCGATACCCTGATTTTGGTAGTTGGGAGGAATTATGCAAGTCTTTTTTGCTGTTTTTATATTTTTACTCACGTTATTATTCGTCATTTGGCAACCTAAGGGGCTATCAATAGGCTGGACCGCAATTGGTGGGGCAGTACTTGCACTGCTATTTCGGGTCGTCACATTTAAAGATGTGGGTACCGTTACTGGGATCGTTTGGAACGCCACTTTGTCGTTTGTTGCCATTATTTTGATCTCATTGATTTTAGATGAGATCGGCTTTTTCGAGTGGGCCGCTTTACATATGGCACGACTGGCTAAAGGCAATGGTGTACGTATGTTCATTTTGATCGTTATTTTAGGTGCGATCGTGGCGGCACTTTTTGCCAACGATGGGGCGGCATTGATTTTAACGCCGATCGTTCTGGCAATGGTGCGAGCCCTACATTTTGATGAAAAAAAGGTTTTCCCATTTATTATTGCCAGTGGCTTTATTGCCGATGCGACTTCGTTACCATTAGTTGTTAGTAATCTAGTCAATATTGTTTCCGCTGACTTTTTCGGCATTACATTTTCCGAGTATGCCCTAAGAATGTGGATCCCTGATCTTTTTTCACTGATCGCCAGCATCAGTATCTTATATTTGTATTTCCGCAAGGCCTTACCCAAACATTATGATGCAGATCAGGTTGCTGAACCAAAATCTGCAATCAAAGATCAACGATTATTTAAGTTCTCTTGGGTCGTGTTAGCGGCGTTATTGATCGGTTATTTTAGCAGTAGTTTTCTAAACATTCCCGTTTCGTTTATTGCACTTACGATTGCCGCAATTTTCTTGTTGGTTGGTCAACAAAGTCATCACGTTGATACTAAGGCAGTCATTAAAGGAGCACCGTGGAACATCGTCTTCTTTTCAATCGGAATGTATGTGGTGGTTTATGGCCTACAAAATGTTGGCTTGACAACATTACTTGCTGGTGTTATCGCCAAAATGGCAACTGGTAGCCGGTTTGTGGCGACCATGGGAATGGGTTATTTGGCAGCGTTCCTGTCATCAGCGATGAATAATATGCCAACGGTAATGATCAATGCTTTATCGATCAAGGGCGCTAATGTATCAGGGTTAATGCACCAAACGTTAGTTTATGCAAATATTATTGGTTCTGATCTAGGACCAAAGATCACACCAATCGGTTCGCTGGCGACGTTAGTGTGGTTACATGTTTTGGCGCAAAAAAACGTAAAAATTGCTTGGGGTACTTATTTTAAAATTGGGATCACGATCACGATTCCAGTCCTATTTATTACATTATGTGGTTTATGGTTATCGCTAAGTCTTTTTGGTTGAGAAAGGATGACTTGCTATGATGCAAACTGAGTATGCACAACAAGATTCATTAGCTAATAGATTAAACATAGTCGATGCTTTAGTGAAACAGGCCACGAAAGCTGAAATAGAATCAATTTCTGCTGTTTACCTGATTCAAGCCAACCAAGAAATTAATTTGCTTGAATTAAAATACAGTAGTGAATTAACAATACAACAGAACTTGTATAAGGTAAAAATAGCCTTTTTGCAAATAAATCACTTGATTTTAAATAATCTAGCGGTCAGCTATTTTCGTGATTATACACAAATAGAAAAGGAATTTGAACATTTTCATCGTCTAATATGCGAGGTGAAAGACGATTAAAATTGAAATATTTGAAGAGGCGATGTGTTGTGCAACTGGTGTTTGTGGTCCCAGTGTAAAGAAAGAATTGATTCAGACTACCGCAATTCAACGTCATGTTAATGCAGATGGTGAAAATATAATCATACGCAGAAATCTTACACAAAATCCGGACGCCTTTGTTCGTAATCATCAAATAAATGACCTATTAAAAAAATATGGAATCACTGTATTACCAATTACTATGGTTAACGGTATAATTTTTAAACAAAGAGATTATCCAACCTTCCAAGAGTTTTCAGATTATCTACATCAGGATTTAAGTCGTGCATTTGTTCGCTAACAACGGTGAAAGGAATTAATTAAATGGCAAATGAAACGGAAAAATTATTAATTATCGGCGGCAGTGACGCCGGAATTTCGGCGGCCTTAAAGGCTAAAGAACTTAAACCTGAATTAAAAGTTCAGATATTATTAGCAGATGAGTACCCAAATTTATCAATTTGTGGAATACCTTATGCAGTCAGCGGAGAAGTGCCGGATTGGCACTTGCTAGCTCATCGTAATTTACAAGAATTGACTTCGACTGGTATTGAATTTCAAATGAACATGATTGCAGATAAAATTGAACCGCAACGACATGAAGTCGTAGCACATGCGCTTACAGGCGAATTAAAAACTTATCATTATGACCACTTGGTTGTAGCAACAGGGGCTAGACCAAAACTATCGGGTATTAAAGGTGTGGACCTGGCGCAAGCTCAACAGCAAGATAGTAAAGTTCGTATTTTGCATACAATGGCAGATTACTTTGCGATTGAAAGAAATATAGCTACAGATAGTGTTCGGAAGGTCGCAATTGTTGGGTCTGGTTATATCGGAATCGAAATGGCGGAGGCTTTAAGAAAACGGCATTTAGACGTCACTATTTTTCAACGAGGTTCAGAAATACTTTCCACGGTTGATGCTGATTTAGGCCGAATTATTCATCAAAAGTTGTCTGCTAATGCCGTCAATGTTATTACTGGTTTAACCGTTTCAGAAATTAATGAAACTGGTAGCAACGTGGAAATTGTTGGCTTAAATGAGCATCAAAAGACACAATCTTCTACGTATGATTTAGTCTTAATCGTTGTTGGTGTTCAACCAAATAATGAGCTACTGGTCAAGGTAGGTGCTGAAACTGGAATTGCCGGGGCCATCGAGGTTGATCAATATATGCAGACCTCATTACCTGATATATGGGCGGCCGGCGATTTGGTGGAAACAAGACATCATTTATTAGGTGAAACCTACTTGCCATTAGGTACGACTGCACATAAACAAGGAAGAATTGCTGGTTTTAATATTGCTGGAATTCAACGTGCCTTTAAAGGTAGCCTGGGGACACAAGTTTTAAAGGCATTTGATTTAGTTGTTGTACGGACAGGGTTATTGACAAGTGAGGCTATCCAGGCAGGGTTTAATCCTTTCACGGTAACAACTGATGTTGATGACCATAAGGCTTATTTTCCCGGTGCTCAAAAAATTAAGATCAGAATTACTGGTGATCAAAAAAGTGGCCGGCTTTTAGGCGTGCAGTTAATTGGTCATTACGGTAGTGAAGTTGCTAAACGCAGTGATATTTTTGCTACGGCAATTTTTAATGATATGACAGTAGCCGAAATTAGCGACCTAGACTTATCCTATTCACCACCAGTTGGATCACCTTGGGATGCAGTACAAATCGCAGCACAGAACTGGGAACAACAGAATGCGAAACGCTAAGGAATTAATTTATAACTGAAGGAACAACTTCACTTCATTATTAATTAAGCTTTCTACTATCTGTTTTTATATGATTACCAGATTACTCTGAGGACAATGATTGGCGGCTATTTATATTGAAAGAATTAAAATGGCGCAAAATGATAGTAACGAAACTTTGGCATCTTCTGGTAGATTAAATTAAAACTAAGACCTGTATCTTAGTTTTAATTTAACTAGTGAATATGAATAGTGGTTAATGTCAGATAGAGTGGCTATAGGAGCTACTCTATTTTTTGATTCAAATTAAATTGGGGACAACACTATTACATGATATAATGTAATAGATTAATAAACGAGGAGTGATCTAATGATACAAGTAGACTGTTGTCCGGGTAAACCAGATTTGGCTGATCGGGCATTGTTAAATGAGAATCAAGCCGCTGACATTGCTTTACTTTTTAAAGTACTCGCAAATAATACGCGGCTAAGAATTTTACATTGCTTAACGCGTGAACCAGATATGGCCGTTAGTGAGATTGCTACATCACTAAATATGAAGGTCCAAGCCATCTCAAACCAGTTACAACGTCTAGTAGATCAAAAGATAGTTAAAGCGAAGCGTAATGGCAACTTCATTGAATATCAGATCATTGATGAATGTACGGCAATTTTATTAGAACGGGCATGGTGTTTAGCTGAAGATGCCGGAAAAATCAATGCTGGTGGGGGAAAATAAAATGATCAGGACAATTATAACGAGTATTATTCTTTATACATCAACTGCAATCGACTTATTAGTTATTTTAATGTTACTTTTTTCAAAATATCGTTCAACAAAGCATCGCCGACAAATTTATATTGGTCAGTTCTTAGGCTCATATACGCTCATTGGAATTAGTTTGTTTTTTGCATTTATTCTCCATTACGTACCCGCCAAATGGTTACTAGGTTTTTTAGGGTTGATTCCCATTGCCTTTGGAATCAAATATATATTTAGCAAAGAAGATGAAGCCGCAGAAGTTGATCAGAAAATTGAAGCGCGTAAAAATAAGAATTTAATTGCAACGGTGGCTTTAATTACGGTAGCTTCTTGTGGTGCGGATAATATTGGCCTTTTTGTTCCTTACTTCGTATCATTATCACTGGTACAGCTAATCGTAACGCTGTTTGTTTTTACCATTTGTATTTATTTTTTAGTTTTCCTTGGTGATAAGTTCTCACAAGTGAATTTTGTAAAGAACTTTCTTGATCGTTTTGGTGATTGGATCATGGCCATTATTTATATTGGTTTAGGCATCATGATCATTCTTGAAAGTGACACTATTAGGCATATTATGCAGCTATTATTTTAATTAAGCAGTAGTCGATATTTTTTATCATTCATTGATCATCTTCTTTTGAAGGTGATTTTTTTGCGTTTGGTGATAAGCATTGATGGTATTGATTTTATTGTATAAGGCATTGATTTCTTTAATTGGTAATTGCCGATATTTTGATTGGCGGACGATCGGTCGATCATTGTTATCAGTCTCTGGGGTACCATCTTCATTGATTTTTGTGTAGGGTTGAAAATAGCTCATAATTTCATGAACTTGATCACTAAGACCATCAATTTGACGCGGTGAAAAATCATCTATGCGGTGCATTAAGCGAAAGAGGTGCTCAGTTTTGTCAGTATATTCATCAATGCGATCAAGAATAGCAGTAGTGCTACTGATTTCAATTTCAGCCGGTGTGCCAAATAAGTCGACGGCGGAAACATTGAAAAATCTGGCAATTCGGTCCAAGTTTTCAAAACTAGGATAACTTTTACCGCGTTCAATATTTGAAATTGCTTGTTTTTGAACTTCGATGGCAATGGCTAAGTCTTCTTGCGTGATCTGGTGTTTTTGCCGCAATCTTTTTATGTTTTGACCAAAGTTTTCGATCATTATCATCACCTCATGATTATCTTAACTTAGTTACTTAAAGTAGACAACTACAACGACTACTCACGGTCTTTGAGTAGGTGGCATAAGGTGATTGACCAGCTCTAAAGGCCTACGTTATCATGTTTATATGATCTAAGCCAAGTGAAATATTCTTACAAATTTTTGCTGGCATTGATCATAATCGTTCCTTGAAAACAGAATAAAGGAGGAAAAAAGATTAGCCGCCGCCACGCGCGGCGTGCAACGCGAAAGCCGCTAGCGTGAGCGGCGGTCGGCTTTAGCCGGCCGCCTCAACCCCCAAGTTCTAATAGGGGGGTAGAAAGTATAAACGGTTAATTAATCCAGCAGCAAGAAATGCCAATTTCTAGGTATTCAAGCAACAAAGTTGCTGTTAACCGTGACTAAGAATTGCAAATTTTGGAGGTGAGCGTACTTGAATGAAGATTTAACTCTAATTGATTACCAGGTCCAAGCTGATTGGCTTAATATTTTTTGGCAACAGTTGGAGGATAAAAAAATTAAGCAAAGTCAGCTAGCTAAGTCAATGGGCATCAGTCGTTCTTATCTCAATCAACTATTGAACAGTAAGCGACCATTAACTGAGGCCATGCGCCAACGATTAACCGCAGCCTTTCGCGAACTGAGTGGCATCACCGCATTAAACATTTGTTTTGACTATGTCCGGATCAGATTTCCAACCCATGATGTTGACGAATTGATCGTGGCACTTTTCTGCATCAAGCCGATTTATTTTGTTTATGAACCTTATGGCCGTTATGGCTACAGTGGAAAATTTCGGCATGGCGATATGGAAATTTTTGTTTCACCGGAAGACGATAATCGCGGTTCATTGATTGAGTTGAAGGGGAAAGGTTGTCGCGAACTGGAAGGCATTTTAGTGGCCAGTGAACAGAGCTGGTATGACTTTTTACGGCAGGCACTGGCCCTTGATGGCGTAGTTAAACGCATTGATCTAGCCATCAATGATTATTTAGATGTGCTCCCGGTTCATTACTTGATTAAAAAGAGTATGCGTCATGAATACATTACAAAGTTCAGGGAGTGTAAATACTTTGTCCGCGACAAAGACAATTTAAAAGGAGAAAGTCTCTATTTTGGCTCACGTAAAAGTGCAATTTATTTTTGTATTTATCAGAAAGATATTGAGCAATATTTTAAATTAGGTAAAGCGTTGGCGGAGACCAAAATCAAGAATCGATTTGAGATTCGTGTGTTTGACGAACGGGCTGAGCAAACGGTCGCCGATCTATTGGCCTATCGCAACCCGCAGCGAACCGTGTTCGGTATTATCAATAATTACTTGCGTTTTGTGAAGCCGATTGCCAACAAGCCAACGTCAAAATGGCCGTTGGACGATCGGTGGGCACAGTTTATTGGTAAATATGCCGATAAGTTACGTTTGGCCGTTTCGCCGGAACCGGTCACTTTAGACCAAACTATTCAATGGATCAAGAAACAAGTGGCGCCAAGTTTAAAAATGTTAATGGCAATTGATTCGGCTAAAAGCGAGGATACTCTAATGACGATCATTGCTGAGGCCAAGTTAAGTGAAAATCAACAAGTGATGATTCAACAAATGTTGGCTAGTCCCGAAGAAATAATGATTCAGCAACCCAAACATAATGGCGATTGAGATAATAAAAAGATGCAACTACGCCGACCAAAGCAAGTAGTTACACCTTAAAATAGATAAAATAAGCAATCTATCTACGATTATTATCTCACTTCATCTAGAAATTAGGAAGTGAAAAAATGGAAAATACAAGTGTACCATATAGTGGCGACTCCGCCGGTAAAGCGGAATGGGGAACCAAGCAAGCATTGTTGAAACGCTATGAGGGTCTAAATATTTATACATTAAATCGGTGGTTGTCGGAAATGCGTAATGACGCTACTTTTCGTCAGGGCGTTATTAATCCTACACACAAAATTGTATTGATCAACTTTGCGACCTTTCAAGAATTCTTGTTTTGGAAACAGCATCATTACATCCGAAACGTCTGACAACACCGCCGGGACATGGTAAAATGAAATAGCTATTTAATCTCATTTTATCTTTCCTGTTTATTAATTTGAATTGGAGGATAAAATTATGCATTTTCAAAAAAGAGTACTCGCTGACGGAACTTCAACTTATCGCGCTTTCGAGAATTATATTGACCCCTTAACTGGCAAACGGAAACGGGCCTCAGTAAGTTTTAAGTCTAATTCTCAAAGAGGTAAAGCACAAGCGGCGCGAGAACTTGATGAAAAGATCGAAGAGCTAACTTCACAGCGAGCTCAAGCACTTGATGAGCGCGTTCAAAAATGGACGTTCAAAGATTTACGCGAAGATTGGTTTGATTTGTGGAAACAGTCTGTTAAACCAATGACAATTAAGCGCGAGGCGCTTGTTATTAGGCGGTTGAATCAAATTATTGCAGACGATATTTTGGTAAAAAACATCACGCCTATGTTAGTCAATAAATGTTTGCAAGACTATCGCGAAAAATACAGCGCTAGTTTTGCCACCATGCAACACATCAAATCAACTTTCAATAAACTTTTCGACCATGCGGTGCTATATAACATCATTCCAGCTTCACCGACAGCCGTTCTGCATTTAAAAGCGACAACGACTGAAAAAATCGAGCGGAAGGATCGCTTGGAAAGTAAGTTTCTTGATTCGCGTGAGGTCAAAGTCTTGTTCACTGAATTGGCACAACGCCGCAATCCGGCGTACTATGATCTGGCACTATTTATGATTGCAACAGGTTGCCGAATTGGTGAAGCATCAGGGTTAACATCTGATAAGATCGATTTTGCTAAAAAAACAGTTACGATTTCTAGTTCCATGCAATCACATGACTTACGGGTTGATGAGTACTACGAAGATACCGTCAAAACGGTTGCTGGCGAACGGGTGGAGCAGTTACCTGATTTTGCGATTGCTGCATTGAAGCGTGCGATACACCGTAATGCCGTATTTGATAGGCGGATGAAGGAATTACCGAGTGATGCTTTTCATGAATTTCAAGTGATTTTTCGGACCGAGTACGGTTCACCGATCACGTCACATAGTTTTCGTGAAGTACTTGGCAGAATTAAAGCAGACTTGGAAAAGAATTGTGAAAAACGCTATGGCTTCAAATGGACGAAAAATCCAGTGCCACATAGTTTCCGACACATTCATATCTCCGTCTTGCGTGATGATTCCTCTGTAACGTTGAAAGAAGTGCAAGAGCGAGTCGGTCACGTTGAAGAACGGACGACTGATGGCTATACGCACCGCCTTTCACATTCACAAGAAAAGTCGGTTGAAGTAATTGATACGTTCGCTAGGAAGGTTGGTATTAGTCTTCAACCGGTGTAAACAAAGTTCAGCTATTACCGCTAAAATGCTAATAATATGGTACCAGCAACGGGACACATGGCACAAAAGTGGTACCATTAAGAAAATTTATCAGAGCAAGAGCTTGAAAGCCTTGCTACGAAAGGGGATATACACTATGGCAACTATTCAATGGTTTCCGGGTCATATGGCCAAGGCGCGCCGTCATATCCAAGAGCAATTAAAGTTAGTTGATTTAGTGATCGAAATTAGTGATGCGCGCATTCCTGAAAGTTCCCGTAATCCGATGTTGAATGAACTCGTTCAACAGAAGGCACATCTGCTAGTTTTAAATAAGACGGATCTGGCGGATGAACGGTTAACGTCGGCCTGGAAAAATTATTATCAAGATAATGGTTTGCCGGTTTT
The DNA here is from genome assembly GCF_003946215.1 of Lapidilactobacillus mulanensis. Taxonomy (GTDB): domain Bacteria; phylum Bacillota; class Bacilli; order Lactobacillales; family Lactobacillaceae; genus Lapidilactobacillus; species Lapidilactobacillus mulanensis. The sequence continues at coordinate 10,096 of NZ_RHOW01000013.1, read as the reverse complement.
AACAACCGATTCGCAACACAAACAACCGCTCGGTCCACTGTTAAAAATTGCCAACGAAATGTTGGCGGATAAATTAAAACTCCAGCATGAGCGTGGCATCCAATCTTCGGTGATCCGAGCAATGTGTATCGGTATTCCGAATTCGGGCAAGTCAACATTTCTGAACCGCTTAGTCGGTAAAAATGTGGCTGTTACAGGAAATCGCCCTGGTGTGACTAAAAATCAAAATTGGTTGAAGACCAAACAGAACTTAGAAATTCTCGACACACCGGGTGTTTTATGGCCCAAGTTTGAAGATGAATTGATCGGCCAAAAGTTGGCTTTGACTGGCGCAATTAAAGAAGGGTTGTATCACGAAGATGATATCGCCTTGTTTGCCATCCATTTTTTGAGAGCCAATTATCCAAACGTCATACCGAAAGTTTACGGTATGACTGCCGAGCAGTTGAAACTAAGCGATCCAGATTTATTATTGGCAATGACGAAAAAATATGGCTATCGCGATGATTTTGATCGCATGTCGACTAAAATCATTCTAGATTATCGGCGTGGTGCGTTGGGACGCTTGACCTTGGAACAACCGCCGGTGGAATCACAGGTGATCAGACCGTGAGTGAGTCGGAGTCGATTGCCCAAATTAAAGCCGAACTTTTAATGACGCCTGATTTGGAGCGTTTAACCGTGCTGGCGGCCGACCCACGCAAAGGGGTACAACTAGCCTTGAAACAGTTTCAAAGACGGCAGGCACAGGTACAGGCTCGTCAACAGGCGCTAGCAGAACGCTTACGCCTCGAAAAACAATTATGGCCACAGTATCCGTTGATCGCCGGCATCGATGAAGTTGGTCGGGGACCGCTGGCTGGTCCAGTGATTACGGCAGCAGTCATCTTGCCCCACGATTTTCAGTTACTCGACGTGAATGATTCGAAACAATTATCGGCGAGCAAACGGGAAGAGCTATATTTAGAGATCCTCGGCGTGGCGGTCGATTTAAGCATCGGCATTTGTGACGCACCGACAATTGACCGCGAAAATATTTATCACGCTACCGAACTGGCGATGGCTCAAGCAGTTAATGACTTACATTTTCACCCTAACTTTCTGTTAGTGGATGCGATGCATGTGCCCGTTGATCTCCCACAACAAAAGTTGATCAAAGGCGATCAAAAATCAGCGAGCATTGCCGCAGCCAGTATCGTTGCCAAGCAAGTTCGTGATCATTTAATGGGTATGTACGATCACGTTTATCCGGGTTACGATTTTGCCCACAATGCCGGTTATGGTACGCAGAAACATTTGGCTGGCCTGGCTGAATTGGGGCCGACGCCAATTCATCGTCACAGTTTTAGTCCGGTTCATCAATATTTATAAATTTAAAAGGGAAATCATCTATTCTGGTGTAATTAAGAGTAGGTGATTTTTTTGAATAAAAATGAAATTTTGTTGGCCGCTAAAACGAATCAATATTGGCGGTATCATGATCAACTATTATTGGCGAAAGCACTGGCAACTGCGCCATTTACAGCAGAAACAACTTGGGTAGAAGTGAACACTTATTTGCGTGCGCATCTCGAATTTTTCCCAGGCTATTTATCTCATGGAAACAACCGGAAGATTTCGGAGCAATACTTGACGATTTTAGATGCGGATTATCCGTTGGAATTGGCGGAAATCTACGAACCACCGATCATCCTTTTTTATCGAGGGCAGCGGGAGTTGTTGAAGTCGCGAAAAGTTGGCATTGTGGGTGCGCGGAAATGTACACCATATAGTCAGACGTGCTTACGGAAAATCATTCCCGAATTAGTGAATCATCAACTCGTGACTGTCAGTGGGCTGGCAGTGGGTGTTGACATGTTAGTCCATCAAGAAACGCTGTCGGCTAAAGGCAAAACGATCGCGGTGATCGGCAATGGGGTGGATCTTGTTTATCCGCCCCAAAATACCCCCTTGCAACAGATTATTAGTCAGCAAGGTTTATTGCTGTCGGAATATTTGCCTGGTGATCCACCACGACGTTTCCATTTTCCTCAGCGCAATCGGATCATCGCTGGTTTATCGGAAGCCGTGGTGGTGACGGAGGCTCGCAGAAGGAGCGGCTCATTAATCACGGCTAATTTGGCGTTGCAGGAGAATCGTAATGTCTTTGCAATTCCTGGTCGTATTCTGGATGAAGAATCAGAAGGAACGAATCAATTAATTCAGGCTGGCGCAACGCCAGTATTGACTGCTCAAGATATTTTGACCGATTTTCAGGCCTATCAAGTCTGAGTACATGATCATTAAATTAATAAATATTTACCTGGACCGAAAAATAAAATACCGCCTCAGTTAGTAGTGCCTCCAAATTCCAGTAAGTCCGACAATGATGTGACCGCTCTCAAGTTTTCAAGGGATTTCTCAGCTGAATATATCTGCCTAATCAAAGCTCTTTTTAATGACTTGGTCAGGCTATTTTTTGATTGCCTGATTTCTAATGGTTGACAATTTGATAAAATCTAGCTTATGATTATTTCCGATTTGAATCGTCGGTATTTTCGGAGATTCATAATAGTGTGATTGGATCAAGAAAGGAGTTTTTGCATGGCCACCAAAAATCTTGTTATTGTGGAATCCCCAGCAAAAGCCAAAACCATTGAGAAATATTTGGGTAAAAATTATAAGGTCGTTGCTAGTTTAGGCCATATTCGTGATTTGCCCAAAAGTCAGATGAGCATTGACATTGAGCATGATTATCAACCTCGTTATATTAATATTCGCGGTAAAGGCGATACCATTAAAAGTCTGAAGACGGCAGCGAAAAAAGCCGATAATATTTATCTGGCAGCCGATCCCGATCGTGAAGGTGAGGCTATTGCTTGGCACGTCTCGCATATTCTCGATCTCGATCCGGGTGCGGATAATCGCGTTGTCTTTAACGAAATTACCAAAGATGCCGTTAAGAATGCCTTTAAGACACCTCGCAGCATCGACATGAATTTAGTGGACGCCCAACAAGCACGGCGGATCTTGGACCGTCTAGTTGGCTATTCGATCAGTCCAATTTTGTGGGCAAAGGTCAAAAAAGGGCTGTCAGCAGGGCGGGTTCAATCGGTTGCACTGAAATTAGTGATCGATCGTGAGCGCGCCATTGAAGCCTTTGTGCCTGAAGAATACTGGAGTCTGGCATCAGAATTCCAAAAAGGTCGCGACAAAAAATTTGCAGCCAATTTCTACGGTTTCGACGGTAAGAAGCAACCGTTAGCCGACAATGATGCCGTTCAAGCCGTTCTCAAAAAAGTCGATAAGAAAAAACCTTTTGCGATTACCAGCGTCACTAAGAAAGAGCGTAAACGCTTCCCGGCTGCGCCATTCACAACGAGTTCATTACAACAGGAAGCTAACCGTCGTCTGAATTTCAAGACTCGCAAAACGATGATGTTGGCACAACAATTGTATGAAGGAATTAGTCTGGGCAAGCAAGGAACTGTTGGTCTGATCACTTATATGCGGACAGACTCCACACGAATTTCTAGCATTGCCAAACATGAGGCCGCAACTTATTTACATGAAAATATCGGCGAAGAATATTCCGCGACTAAACTCCACAAGACGAAGAATCCAGAAGGGGCGCAGGACGCCCACGAAGCGATTCGTCCAAGCTCGGTGACACGGACACCTGAATCTTTGAAGGACGTTTTAACGCGAGATCAGATGCGTCTCTATCAATTAATTTGGTCCCGTTTTCTGGCTAGTCAAATGACACCAGCGATTTACGATACTGTTACCGTTAATTTGGAACAAAATGGTGTGATTTTCCGTGCCAACGGATCGCAGATGAAATTTGCTGGTTTCACCAAAGTTTATCAAGGCAGCAGCGATGATTCCAAGGATAATCTATTACCTGACTTAGCTGTGGGTGATCAAGTTAAACTGGTTAAAACCGATCCCCAGCAACATTTTACTCAGCCACCCGCACGCTATACCGAAGCAAGTTTAGTCAAGGCACTGGAAGAAAATGGCGTTGGTCGTCCGTCAACCTATTCACCAACGATCGATACGATTCAGAAGCGTTATTACGTGAAGTTAAACGGTAAAAGTTTTGAACCGACTGAATTAGGTGAAATCGTTGATAAGCTGATCGAAGAATTTTTCCCAGATATTGTTAATATCGATTTTACTGCCAAACTGGAAGACGACCTAGATGGCGTTGAAGCCGGTCAAGAAAATTGGGTCAAAGTTGTGGACCGCTATTATCGGCCATTTGCCCAAGAATTAGATAAAGCCGAAACCGGCATCGAAAAAGTTCAGATCAAAGATGAACCCGCTGGTTTTGATTGTGATATTTGTGGGGCACCAATGGTGATCAAAATGGGCCGTTTCGGTAAATTCTATGCTTGTAGTCGTTTCCCTGATTGCCGAAATACCAAGGCAATCGTTAAAGAAATCGGCGTAATTTGTCCCAAGTGTGGCAAGGGTCAAGTTATCGAACGTAAGTCGAAACGCAATCGGATCTTTTATGGCTGTTCTCGTTTCCCTGACTGTGATTTCGTCAATTGGGACAAGCCAGTTGGTCGTGATTGCCCAGTCGATGGCCATTATTTAGTTGAGAAAAAAGTTAAAGGCGGTCGCCAAGTGATTTGTCCTAACGGCGATTATGAAGAACAAGTTCAAAAATAATCCGAATGAGGTTATCTAAATGACGAATGAACCTGTTGTAAATGTTGTCGGTGCTGGCTTGGCTGGCTCTGAAGCCGCTTGGCAAATTGCCAAACGTGGTGTCAAAGTCCGCTTATTTGAAATGCGGCCGGTGAAAAGCACGCCCGCACATCACACGGCTCAGTTTGCCGAGTTAGTGTGTACGAATTCATTGCGCGCCAATCAAGTCACGAATGCTGTCGGTTTGCTCAAAGAAGAAATGCGTCAACTGGACTCGTTGGTGATGAAGGTGGCCGACGAAAATGCGGTTCCTGCCGGCGGTGCTTTGGCGGTCGATCGCGATCAGTTTTCGGAGCAAATTACCGAGACTTTACGACAGTTACCTAACGTTGAAATCGTCAATGAAGAACTTAGCGAGTTTCCTGAAGGTATCACTGTTGTGGCGACGGGTCCTTTGACCTCATCCGCGTTGGCCGAGACGATTCAGAAATTTAATGGCGTTGACGGTTTGCATTTCTTCGATGCTGCTGCGCCGATCATCACGAAAGAATCGATCGACTTTGACCAGGTGTATTTAAAGTCTCGCTACGATAAAGGTGAGGCTGCCTATTTGAATTGTCCAATGAACAGGGAGCAATTTGAAACCTTTCAGCATGAATTGGCGCACGCAGAACAGGCTGAATTGCATGGCTTCGAGGATGATAAAGTCTTTGAAGGCTGCATGCCGATCGAAGTCATGGCTCGGCGTGGGGCGAAGACGATGTTATTCGGGCCTCTGAAACCAGTTGGCTTGGAGAATCCGCGGACGGGTGAACGACCTTATGCGGTGGTTCAATTGCGTCAGGATAATGCTGCCGGGAGTCTTTATAACCTTGTTGGCTTTCAGACACATTTGAAGTGGGGTGAACAACGGCGTGTTTTCCGTTTGATCCCTGGTTTGGAAAACGCCGAATTCGTTCGCTATGGTGTCATGCACCAGAACACTTTCATGAGTTCACCAGAATTGTTGGCGCCGACTTACCAGTCACTGAAAAATCCGCAACTGTTTTTCGCCGGTCAAATGACAGGTGTTGAAGGGTATGTGGAGAGTGCCGCAAGTGGCTTGTTAGCTGGCATTAATGCCGCTCGTTTAGCAACAGATCGAGAACCGCTGACCTTGCCACCAGCAACTGCAATGGGTTCAATGGCACACTATATCACCCATGCGAGTGCGAAACATTTCCAACCGATGAATGCTAACTTTGGTATTTTCCCCGGATTACCAACACAGATCCGTGATAAAAAAGCTCGGCAGCAAGCACTGGCAGATCGTGCGCTGGCATTAATCGCCGAAACGGCACAAACCGTTAATTAAAAAGAGTTTTTACTCGAAACCTGCAGACAATATGTTAAAGTATATATATTGGATGGAGGCTTTTTTATGGCAGAAACAAAGTGGCTGGAAGAATTTTCGCGTTATTTGATCGTTGAACGACACTATTCCGAGCTCACAAAAATAGCCTACTTAGACGACATCAATGAATTTACAGACTTTCTTGAACAAAACGGCGGCTTAAAGTCGTACCGAGACGTTCAACGTTACGAAGTCGAAACCTATTTAGCCGATTTAACCCAGAAAAAATTAGCCAGAAGTTCGATCAGCCGCAAAATATCCGCCTTAAGGTCCTTTTATCGCTTCTTGGAAAACCATAAACTAGTTGTACAAAACCCGTTTACGTCTATCCAAATCAAGGGACAGGCGAAAACCTTACCTCGTTTCTTTTACGAAAAAGAAATGGACGCTTTGTTTTTAGCGGTTCAAGGCGATGAACCTTTGACCCAACGTAATCGAGCTTTGTTAGAATTGTTTTATGCAACAGGTATGCGGGTCAGCGAAGTCAGCCAATTGACGATCGGTCAGTTGGATTTAGATATGCAAATTGTTCTCGTTCACGGTAAAGGCAACAAGGATCGGTACGTTCCCTTTGGACATCATGCCAAAAATGCGTTAACACAATACTTAGCAGATGGTCGAGTCAAGTTAATGAATGGTAAAACGCCAGTGCAACACGATTATGTTTTCGTGAACCAACTTGGAAAACAGATCACGTCACGCGGGATCGCTTATGTCTTAGATCAGGTGATTAAAAAATCGAGTCTGACTAGCGACATTCATCCGCATATGTTGCGCCACACTTTTGCCACCCAAATGTTGAACCACGGCGCCGATTTGCGAACTGTGCAGGAATTATTAGGTCACGCTAGTTTGTCGACGACCCAAATTTACACACACGTGACCATGCAACATTTACAAGCTGATTATCAACAGTATTTTCCCAGAGCTAAAGAAAAAAATACAGATAAGTGAGGATTCGAAATGACAACAATCGTTGCAGTAAAGCATCAAGGACAAATCGCCATCGCAGGTGATGGTCAAGTGACTATGGGCGAGAAATATATTATGAAGGCAAGCGCACATAAAGTTCGTCGTATTTTCGACAATCGCGTCATCATCGGTTTTGCCGGCGGCGTTGCGGATGCATTCACTTTGACTGACTGGTTTGAAAAGAAATTAAGTACTTATAGTGGCGATTTGCGTCGCTCTGCCGTTGAATTAGCACAGGATTGGCGTAAAGACCCCACATTGCAGAAGCTAGAAGCCATGTTGATTGCTTTTGACAAGCAGCATTTATTGCTGATTTCGGGCAACGGTGAAGTGATCGAACCAGATGAGAACGTGATTGCGATTGGTTCTGGTGGGAATTTTGCCCAAGCGGCTGCTATTGCGATGACGCGGCATTCACCAGACATGACTGCACAAGAGATCGCTCATGAAGCCATCGAAATTGCGTCATCTATCGATATTTTCACGAATCAAGAAATCATTACGGATCAATTCACGGATTAATCAGCGAGAAAGTATCTGTGGATGAACGAAGTATAAACGTGTTCGCCACCACTGAAATTTCCGCTTAACTGGCTTTAGATGAAATCCAAAAGCAGGATTTTATCTAAAGCCGAGTTAATGCTTGATTTCAACCCGTGGCGGCTCACAACTTACAAAAAGGAGTTTCCTATGGCTTTAGAAAAAACACCTAAAGAGATCGTTGCTGCTCTTGATGAGTATGTAATTGGCCAACATGCGGCCAAGCGGGCGGTGGCGATTGCGCTTTATAATCGTTATCGACGTCACCAGCTCAATGAGCAGATGCAAAAAGATATTACCCCGAAAAACCTTTTGATGATCGGACCGACTGGTGTTGGTAAGACCGAGATTGCGCGTCGGTTAGCCGCAATTGTCAACGCGCCATTTGTTAAGGTTGAAGCAACTAAATTTACTGAAGTTGGCTATGTTGGCCGCGACGTGGAAGCAATGGTTCGTGATTTGGCTGACACTGCGGTGACCATCGAGCAAAATGAAGCTTACGATCAGGTTCGCGGTCAAGCAACTAAAGAAGCCGATAAAAAGTTGATCCGTTTATTAGCACCTAGCGAACGTAAAGAGAAGCAACAAAAACAGCCCAATAACATGATGCAAATGATGAATCAGCTGATGCAACAGCCAGTTCCTAATCAAGATCAGGATGATAATGATTCGCAAGAAGTTTCCAAGGAAATTTTAGAACAACGAATGGATCTTGCCGAGAAACTCGATCGGGGCTTGCTCGAAAACCGCGAAGTGACGATCAAGGTTGAAGAACCGAAAAAGACGAACCAAATGAATGAAATGATGGGCAGCATGGGTGTTGATATGGGTGATATGCTCGGTCAACTGGCACCGAAACGCAAGATTTCACGGACGTTGCCAGTTAAGGAAGCACGCGAAATCTTAGTCCGTCAGTATTCTGAGAAACTTGTCAATCAAGATGATTTGTATCAACGCGCGATTCGCCGCGCCCAAGATGATGGGATTATTTTTATTGACGAAATCGACAAGTTAACTTCTCGCAAACAAAATAATTCTGGCGACGTTTCCCGTGAAGGTGTTCAGCGCGATATCTTACCAATTGTTGAAGGTTCGCAAGTGAACACGAAATATGGTCCTTTAGATACGAGCCACGTCTTGTTCGTCGGATCCGGCGCATTTGCACAAAGTAAACCGAGTGATCTGATTCCTGAATTACAAGGTCGTTTTCCAATTCGAGTCGAGCTAAATGACTTGACCAAAGCCGATTTCATTCAAATCTTGACTGAACCTCGATCCGCATTGATCAAGCAATACATTGCGTTGGTTGGTGCCGACGGTGTGAAATTGACCTTTACCAAAGAGGCTATCGAAAAAATCGCTGAAACTGCCGACGAGGTCAATAAACGGAGTGATAATATTGGTGCGCGTCGTCTTTCAACCATCCTCGAAAAAGTGCTTGAAGAAGTGCTGTTCGACGGGCCAGATATGCAAATGGGTGAAGTCTTGCTCACGGAACAATATGTTTCTGATCGGATCGATGATATTGTTGCCGATCAAGATCTAAGCAAATATATTCTTTAATGGCGGGTGAACGTAATGCAGATTGAATTAAGTAATGAATTTTATCGGATCAAAATTGAGACCTTGGGCGCCGAATTACAGAGCGTCGTTGGTCAACATAATGACTATGAGTATTTGTGGCAAGCAGATCCAGCGGTTTGGGGGCGTCATGCGCCAGTGCTTTTCCCAATTGTTGGTAAGTTGAAGAATGACGAGTACACCTATCAGGGGAAAACTTATCATTTAACACAACATGGATTTGCGCGTGATCAAGAGTTTGCGGTAGAACGTCAAACGGATCACAGTATTACTTTCTTGCTGAAAGATTCAGAAGCCTCACACGCGGTTTATCCGTTCAGTTTTGAATTCCGAGTTAAGTACGCTTTGATCAATCAATTGCTCAAAGTGACGTATTATGTAACCAATCCAAGTTCGACCGAGCCACTTTACTTCAGTGTCGGTGGTCATCCTGCCTTTAGAGTGCCGTTGACTGATGATCTGAAGTTTGACGATTATTTCATGCGCTTCAAGCCTAGTAAGAGCCGCATTCAAATTCCGCTCAATCCACAAGGCGGAATCGATTTCGAACATCGTACCTTGGCTCCGACGGATGTTGATTGGCAAGTCGACCACGAGATTTTCAAAAATGATGCCTTGATTTTCCAATTGAATGACGAAAATGAAATTCAAATTTTGTCTGACAAAACCGAACATAGCGTCACGCTGAAAACTAAGGATGCCCCATTCCTCGGTATTTGGTCTGCTTATCCGAAAAAAGGCGATTATATTTGTTTAGAGCCTTGGTGGGGAATCGCTGATTCGATCGATACTTCAGGCGAATTGACCGAGAAAAAGGGGATCAATAAACTTGATCCAGCCGGTGAATTTAAAGCTAAGTATTCAATTAATTTCAAGTAGAGATAATTTTTCGCAAAAAAAGAAATGATGGCTCGGCTCCTGTCAAGAGGACAATCAAATAATTAAAGTGTTTATGCACATTCTTGAACGGCA
>NZ_RHOW01000012.1 GCF_003946215.1 Lapidilactobacillus mulanensis | reverse complement strand
TTTGACCATACAAAAAGTGCCTCACAATCATTAGACTGTTTGTCTAACAATTATGAAGCACTTCAACTGAGTATTCGCGCTTTTTGTCTGTTGTTTTTTTACAGAGATAAATATTGATCTCTTTCCCAATCTGAAACGGTTTGGCGATATGAATTCCATTCGAGTCGCTTGGAATCAATGAAACTCTGCGTCAAATGCGGTCCCAATGAACCCTTAACAACCTCGTCAGCTTCCAAAGACTTCAAGGCGTTATGCAACGTCGATGGTAAATCGGTGATATTAGCTTCATGACGTTCTGCAGAAGTCATGCCATAAATATTGCGGTCGATCGGTTCAGGAACAGGTAAATTCTCGCTCAATCCAGATAAGCCACAAGCTAAAATCGAAGCGATCGCTAAATATGGATTGGCTGCTGGATCGACACTCCGTAATTCCAGTCGCGTTGAAAGGCCGCGTGCTTGCGGAACGCGGATCAATGGTGACCGGTTATGACCAGACCAAGCCACGTAAACTGACGCTTCAAATCCAGGCACCAAGCGTTTATATGAATTGACGCTCGGATTATTAATTGCCGTCAACGCACGCGCATGCGCCATCAAACCAGCAATGAAATGTTTAGCTTCTGCTGAAAGTTTGTCGGGTGTGTTTTCATCGTAAAACGCATTTCCAGATTCATTGCTCAATGACATGTTGATGTGCATTCCAGAACCGGCAATACCTTCCAGTGGTTTAGGCATGAAAGTCGCGTGCAAGCCATGTTTGCGCGCAATCGTTTTGACCACAAGTTTAAACGTCTGAATATTATCCGCAGCTTCCACAGCATCGGCATATTTAAAATCGATTTCGTGCTGTCCTGGTGCGACTTCATGATGACTTGCTTCAACTTCAAAGCCCATTTTTTCCAACTCAAGCACAATATCGCGACGACAATTCTCGCCTAAATCGACTGGCGCAAAATCGAAATAGCCACCATCGTCGTTCAAATCAAGTGTTGGTTTGTCATTAGCATCCAGCTTGAATAAGAAAAATTCGGGCTCAGGTCCAATATTGAAACTACTATAACCAGCCGCCTTCATTTCGGCAACGATCCGCCGTAAATTATTCCGGGGATCACCCATAAATGGTTCACCTTCAGGCGTGTTGATATCGCAAATCAAGCGTGCAACTTTCCCATGTTCAGATCCCCAGGGGAAAATCAAAAACGTCGACAAATCTGGAATCAACAACATATCACTCTCTTCGATCCGCACGAAACCGTCGATCGAGGAGCCATCAAACATGACCTTGTTGCCCAACACTTTGTTGATCTGATCGGCGGGAACCTCAACGTTTTTGATCACACCATTAATATCGGTGAACATCAATCTTAAAAATTGGACATTTTCATCGAGAATGATCTTCTTGATTTCGTCTACTGTAAACACTTTTTTTGCCATAAGCTCTCCTTAATTAATTATAGATTAAAATCCGTTGGTCGTGATGATCATGGCTTGAAGAATGGGCTCTGGCGCGTACCCGACTGCGAGCGACTGAACGGACTGGCCAACCACAGCTCATCCTGTAAAGTCTGGCGCAATTGACTGTCATGGTGCTCGGAATTTTGTACGTCCAATTGCGTTAGAAGCTGACGAACTTGCGCCACATTGTGCTCGTCATGCAATAAATTCTTGATCTGAATCAAGCACTGCAAATCCACCAACGAGAATAAACGTTGATTACTTTCACTACGCACAATTTTGATCAACTGATTGGCCTCATAATAGCGAATTTGGCGGGCTGTTAATCCGGTCAATTTCATAGCCGTACCAATTGGTAAAATCGACAAATCAGCACGCAATTGTTCATATGCCACAATCATTCACTCCTAATGTATTCAATCATATCAACATCCAGTTTTAGATGCAACTATTAATGTCAGGAAAGCTAACATCAGACCAATTATTTTTTTTAAGTGAAACAACAGACTATTTAAGCAACCACAATTCAATTTCTTGCTTGATTGCTTTTAACGCCTGCGGATCTTCGATCAAGTCAAACCAGTTTGTCGGTAACTGATTGCGAAAATAAGTGAGCTGCCTTTTCGCATAATGGCGCGAATCTTGCTGAATTAATTCGATTGTTCGTGCTAAAGTTTGTTTCCCACTCAAATAACCCGGAAATTCGCGGTAACCAATTCCCTTGGCTGGCTGGCTTTCCGTCGAAACTTGTGAGAACAACCATTTAACTTCATCCACCAACCCCGCTTCGATCATTAATTCAACCCGCTGATCGATTCGTTGGTATAACGATTCGCGACTCGTATTCAAGCCGATTAAATAGGCATCGAATTGTTGTGCCGCCTGTTCCTGTTCAGAAAAAAGTTGACCAGTTTGGCGGATCACTTCTAAGGCACGAATAGTCCGTCGTGAATTTTGAACCGGAATTTTAGCAGCCGCGTTCGGATCAAGTTGCGCTAATTGTGTCCACATCTTTTGTGCACCGACTTGATCAAGCTCTTTTTCCAATTCATGACGAATTTGTAAGCGCGCCTGATCATCGGCATCGCCGCCTAGAGTGAAATTCTTGAGTAAACTGGCAATATAAAGTCCAGTTCCACCAACGATAATTGGCAAATGACCCCGTTGTGTGATTTCTTCAATTTTTTGTGTGGCTAACTGTTTGAAATCAAACGCCGAATAAGGTTGGTCCACATCACGAATATCGATCAAAAAATGAGGCGCTTGTTGGCGTTCTGTCGGCGTCACTTTGGCGGTACCAACATCTAAGTGTCGATAAACTTGCAGTGAATCACCGGAAATAATCTCACCGTGGTATTGTTTAGCTAGTTTTAAACTGAGATCTGTTTTTCCGACGGCGGTGGGTCCAACGATCACAAGAACTTTTGGCTTCATGATAGCCCTCGATTCTATTCTAAATATTTTCGAAACTGTTCATGATTATCGAATTTAATGTTTTTTCGAATACTTCATTGGTTCTTAATTGCTAATTAGGTGTCAATAAGCGATAATATGGTTATTGAGATATCACGCTATTTTATTTTACGCGCGAATTCTAAGGAGGTCATTGTGATGGCAAAACATTTTGTAAAAGGACTCTTAATCGGTAGTTTAACAACACTTGGTGCGGTTGCAGGTTCATTATACGCATTCAAGAAGGCCGTTATCGAACCACAAGAAGAATTCGATAGCAAAGTCGAAGATAACCGCAGACGTGCAAATCGTAAAAGTCACGCGGCTCACCAAGGCTAATTGTATAATTATTTGTAACAAAAAACGAATGGTGATTGAGAAATCTCATCATTCGTTTTTTTGTTTTCTTAATTATTTACGGACAGGCAAGTGCAGAAAAACTAATCGTCGTACTTTTTGTCGTCTTTCTTAACTTTACCTTCCCATTTACCATAGCCGCCTTTAAGCCACTTAACGTCGGTGTAGCCGGCTTTTTTCAAACGCAAGGCAATTCGGATCGAGATGTTCTCACCGGTCTCATACATATACACGGGCATATCTTTACGCAATTCGGTTTCCCATGTTTTCACAGAAACGGAAGGCATATTGCGGGCACCTAGAATGTGGCCCGCCTTGAATTCCTTCTTATCACGCAGATCGATTAGCTGTGCTTTACGCATGGTTTTCTCAAACTCCGCAGAATCCAAGGCACCGCCTGCGCGTCGTCCACGCAGCTTCACGATCGCCCAGTTGCCAAACATATACAATAAAACTAGGATCAATATAATATTAATAATTGTCCAATTAGTTACCTCTAACAACACCATACTCATTAACATCCTTAATTTTTGTTATTTTCTAATACTAACGACGCCGCACCGATCACGCCGGCTTCGTTGCCCAACGTTGCTAAGCGGATCTTAGTGTTCTCGCGAACATTAGGAAAAGTGTTCTGTGCGAAAGTCGCACGAACTTTTTCTAATAAGAATTCACCAGCAGCACTGACGCCACCACCGATGACGATAAAAGCAGGATTCAACGTATTCCCAACGTTTGCTAAAGCAAACCCAAGATAATAGCTGACCCGATCAACGACGGCAGTTGCCAAAGGATCGCCTTCTTTAGCTAGATCAAACACGATCTTAGAAGAAATATCCTCGCCAGCATCTAATTGTTCTTTCAACTTGGCAGTCCCGGCATATTCTTCGGCCATATCACGAGCAACGCGAACGACACCCGTTGCAGAAGCAACTGTTTCTAAGCAACCATGCTTGCCACAAGTACAAAGATAACCTTTAGGATCAACAGTCACATGACCAATTTCACCGGCAGAACCTGAAACACCATGTAACAGGTGATTGTTGGCAATAATACCGCCGCCAATACCAGTTCCTAAGGTGACAAAAGTTACGTCTGGTTGGTTATCACCAGCACCCTTCCAGCGTTCGCCTAATGCAGCAACGTTGGCGTCATTATCGATATAGAAAGGAATGTGCGTGCCAGCTTCGATATCGCGTTTAGGGAATACTAATTCTTTCCAGTTCAAGTTGAAGGCACCGATGACAGTTCCATTATCACGATCAACACTACCTGGTGAACCCATCCCGATACCAGAGAATTGGTCCGGTGTCATCGCATAAATGTCCAAATGATGATTGATGGATTCAATAATATCCGGAATGATATGACTCCCATCATCCAAAATATCTGTCTCTTGACTCCAACGTTGTTGAATATCACCGTCTTTGGTCAAAATTGCAAACTTGATCGAGGTACCACCAAGATCGATCCCAATAATTTTTTGTTCTTCCATACTGCGCTATTGATCCTCCTTGGACTTGTTAGAACGTTTTATTTCTAATTCGTGTTCATGACGCAACACGATTTTTGCATGGGCGTAAATGGTATCTGTGATCAATCCAGAATCGTGCAGCTTCTGCAGCTCGACGCCAGTCATCTCGATATCCCATAAACGCTTGCCCATATAAACATAGATCCCAAAACGTTTTAATAATTGTTCAACATCATAATAATGTCTAAATTGTGGTTCAGAATTAACCATTATTAGCGTACCATTCCTAACCAATATAAGAAAGCACAAATTGCTAAAAATAACACGGAAGCGCCAATTTGCCAATACACGCCTTTGCGCAACTTTTGACCGGGTAAAGCGAACACAATGATCAACAGGAATCCACCGAGTAAGCCACCGATATGTCCCCAAATATCAATACCTTGTGCAAACAAATCAAAAACCAGGTTAAAAGCCGCCAGCATTAAAAATTGACGCCCAGTTTGACGATAATACATGCTGTCGTCAAAAACGACGCCTAAGGCAATATAAACACCAAATAAACCAAACAATGCCGTGCTGGCACCGGCGGATAAAGCACCGCCACCAAATGCAAAACTCATTAAATTACCACTGAGTGCGCTGAGGAAATAAACCAAGAAGAAACGCCAATGGCCGATCATTTCCTCAACGGCGCCACCGATATAATATAGCGTAAATGAATTGACTAAAATATGCATGAAGCCAATATGAACGAAAACCGGTGTGATCAAACGCCACCATTCGCCTATTCTGATCAGCGGGTCATACTTAGCACCCCAATTGACAAGAACCAGTCCAGATTCGCTACCACCAGAAAAAGTCTCACCAGCAAAGACCAATAGTTGCACGACCAAAATCAGTAACATGACCCAATTTTGTTGACGCCAACGCCTAACGAAATTAGAATTCACGCGATCACCTATCCTTTCGGTAACAAGACACGATCGATCAAACGATCATATGAGAAAGTTTCCCAGTCGAGTGTTTCAAAATACATCGACGGAAACGCCAATGAAATAGTTGTGGCCGGATATTTTGCCAAGAAACGATCATAATACCCACCACCAAAACCAATCCGCCAATGTGGAAAATCTGTATAGGCCAAGCCCGGCACGATGATCAGGTCCAAATAATTCTCAACTTTTTGAGGAGCATCCAGTGGTTCGAGCACGCCGAATTTAGAACGCTCAAGTTTGTCATGCTTATCATAACGAATGAAATTCATCTGATGACCATCCGCAATTGTCCGCGGTAAATAAATTTCCTTATCTAGTTGCCAAGCCTGTTTAATGATCGGCAACGTGTTGATTTCAAAATTGCTACTATACGTGATCCCAATTGAATCGGCGGCTTGAAAAGATGGATCTGCAAACAATTGCTCATAAAGATCATGTTCATATTTTTTCCGTGTTGCTCGATCTAGTTGCTGCAAGTTCTCAATTTGTTGTTGTCGCAATTCTTTTTTATTGATCATAATTTCCAATCTGATAAAGAAAGAATGGCCGATTCACATTAATGTGAATCGGCCACTCTGGAGCCTTAATGACCCGCGATTTATCTTAGTTATTTAGTTTCGCGATGCAAAGTTACTTTATGTTCACGAGGGCAATACTTTTTTAATTCTAAGCGATCAGGATTGTTACGCTTATTCTTATTTGATAAGTAAGTCCGTTCATGACATTCTGTACATTCCATAGTAATATGAACTCTCATTGTGTGACCCTCCATTCTACTGAACTCCGTGGTTTTCACGACTTTAACAAGTATAGCAGAAAATTATCTAGAATACCATTAATTTTTGTCGTAAATTTGTGGGAATGAGCTAATTTTTTTCAACGGATTTATTTTTCCATAAAGCCGTTCTTTCGAAGCCTTCAAAATTGATTCGATCAATTATTGCCGTTGATCTTAAAGTAATCTGTAAACATTTGTTTCGCCGTGTTCATCAAGTAGCTAGACGCACTCGAAGTTGTGAAGTTAGGGAATACAACGGCGATAGCAATTTTCGGATTATCAACCGGCGCATAACCGACGAAGGAGTGGGTAATTGTTTCTGGCGGATCCGGATTCGTCGGATTGTCTTGATCATAGTAAAACGACTGTGCGGTACCGGTTTTACCAGCAACCTTAGGATTCAACCCGGCCAACGTATGACCCGTCCCATAGGAATCGGTCCCGTTGACGACGGCGTTCATCCCCTCTTTGACGACGGCTAATTGAGCACTTGTAAAAGCAACCTGATTTAAAACCACGGGATCATGTTGATAAATCACTGCACCCTTTTGACCAGATGTCGTGGTCTTTTGAATTGAATTGACCAGATAAGGTTCCATTCGGTAGCCACCATTTGCAACCGTGGATACATATTGAGCAACTTGCATCAAAGTGTACGCATCGTAGTTACCAAAGCTTAAATCTAAGGCACTACCATATTTAACTTGATTATATTCATTGGTCGTTGAGCCCAGGAACCCATCGACTTCACCAGGCAAATCGACGCCGGTTTTATAACCGAGACCGAATTGTTCGAAGTAGCCACGCATCTTCGAGAAAATGTCGCTATCCATCTTGATATAAGACTTCGGCGTATATTTCGCATTCCCTTCCAACAAGGCCAAGTGCATCATGTAAGTGTTAGATGAAATTTCCAGCGCGCGTTTGGCCGTCATTGTGCTGAAAGTCCCCGCTGGATACCACGACTTCTTGATCGGCGTACTTGGTAAATAAATCGCATCATCGGGCAAAGTATTACTATTTGGCGTGATCACACCATCCATCATCGCCCCGAGCACCATCGCTGGCTTGACAATGGATCCCATGACGAACGTCCGATTGATCACCCCTAAGGCATCATCGGTCGTCTTACCGGTCTTCGTGTTATTTTGCAGACCAGCCATCGCCAAAATTGCACCCGTTTTTGGATTCATAGCCACCGCGTAGGCACCGTCTGAATAACCAGTTGCCCCCGCTTTTTTGGCAGCCGTATAATTGCTGTTTAACGCTTGTTCAACTTTAGTCTGATAGGCAGAATCGATCGTTAGATTTAAATTACTACCCTTGGTGCCGGCATATTCCGTCACCTCATTTAGAACTTGGTTATTATTATTAACCGTCACTTGCTTTTGCGATTTAGTCCCACGCAAAATCGATTCGTATTCTTTTTCGAGATAACTATTACCTACTCGATCGTTTCGTGAATAACCAGTCGCTAACATTTCGTTTAAAGTGTCGGCGGGCAGCCCTTGCTTCTCAGTCGTGACCGTACCCAAAATACTACTGATCGAATTGCCATTGGGATAATCACGCGTCCAGTTTGTTCCCACGCCGATACCAGGTAATTCAGATAAATGTTCGCCGATCTCGGCAATTTCAGTCTGGGTCACCTTATCATCTTTAATATAGACAGTTGATAATTGGAAAGCGGCAGACATTTTACTGTAAATTAAGGCCACTTGTTTTTGATCGGCCGTTAATTTAAGTTTCATTTTTTTAATGACATATTGACTGGCGTTATGATACAACTTGCTTTCCGCTAAGTTATCACCGCTGGCAGAATATCGTTGTGAACGCGGCAGCTTTTTCAAAACCGCCTTATAATGATCCGTATTCGCCAAATAGTAATCCGCAATATCCTGTTTCTGCAATTTATCGTCAGGAACAGTTAAATATTTCGTTAATTTTTGGGCGGTGACTAGCATTTCACCACTCTTTATACTGATACTTTTAGTATAGGTGATCGCATTTTCGGCTTGATTGCCAACTAGCGTGCGTCCTTGCGAATCATAAATCATACCACGCGGCACGTTACCACTGACGACCGTCTTGTCCGTGCTCTCGATTTCCGTTTCAAATCGATCACCGTAAACAATTTGCAAATAGCCAAGCTGAGCGACTAAAATAGCCAATAAGAGAAAGGCGATAAAAAATAGCAGATTGAGACGAAATCTTAAGTGTGATTTCTTCGATTTAGTTTTATTGCGACGACGCATCATATTATGAGCGTTCCCCTTTCGAATAGCTGTCCCAATTCTAACAAAAAAAGCCGACGCTGACAAAGAAAGCCAGAAGACTTCACGAAATTTTATCAAATCATGTTGTGAGTAGCCCTGGTTGAAATTGAGCATTAACGCGACGCATGATAAAATTCTGCTTTTTGAATTTCATCATGCGTCAGTTAAGCGGAAATTTCAATGGCTACGAACACAAATCATGTTGTGAGATCTGACGGGTTGGCTGCGTAAACTAAGTCTATCAAAAACTTAATTCGTTTTTTGAATTCAGTTTTGATAACTTAGCTATAGCAGACAGTCAGATCGAACACAAATCATGTTGTGAGGTGGCACGGGTGAAATTAATGACTAAGCCGCCAATAACTTAAATCCTGCTCTTGGATTCAAGTTATTGGTGCTTAGACACTTAATTTCAGTGCCGCAGAACACAAATCATGTTGTGAGATCTGACGGGTTGGCTGCGTAAGCTAAGTCTATCAAAAACTTAATTCGTTTTTTGAATTCAGTTTTGATAACTTAGCTATAGCAGACAGTCAGATCGAACACAAATCAACTAGGAGTTCACAATGACTAGAAACTCACGGCACCAATTCATTAAACGGTTGGACCAACATCGCTTGCTTTATTTGTTGAGTTGGTTAATTCCCGCTGCAACTGTATTGATTTATTTTATGATCCAAAAAACTTTTCCATTTGGCAATAACACCCTACTGACGACCGATCTCGGCCAGGAATACATCGATTTCTACAGTTATTATCGGCGGGTATTGCTGGGACACCCGAACCAGTTCTTTTACACGTTCAGCAGTAGCCTTGGCGGGCCGATGCTGGGCACTTGGAGCTATTACCTGTTAAGTCCCTTCAACTTGATCATGTTGCTCACACCGGGCAAATGGTTGCCTGCTGGCGTGTGGTTGATCACGATCATTAAGTTAGGGTTATGTGGGTTGACCATGAGTTATTATCTCACCCATCGCAAAAATCGCCTCGATAACACGCTCGTCTTAGGATTGGCCGTTGCCTACGCGCTATGCGGTTACAATACCGCGTATCAATTAAACATTATGTGGCTCGACGGCGTTTATTTATTGCCATTATTACTTCACGCGCTAGAATTACTCGCCGAGAAACAACGCTGGCGTCCTTATTTTGTCGTCTTAGCATTCAGTCTCTTCACGAATTACTACATCGGCTACATGCTCTGCGTTTTCAGCCTGCTGTATTTTGCATATCTGCTTGCCATCAAGCAACCCTTCCGTCAGAAAATCGGCGTGAACATTATTGCTTTTGCGCGCGGTTCGATTGCCGCCGGCTTGATCAATGCCTGGCTATTGATTCCAACATATTTCGAACTACAATCCACAAAAGCAACCTATAACGCCGCCAAAATCCATTGGAACCTGGAATATAATCCGCTCAAACTTTTACCTAAGCTCGTTAGTGGTGGCTACAGTTTCGATCAAATGTCATCTGGCCAAGCCAATATTTTTACAGGCAGCCTAATTCTTTTGTTAGCAATTCTCTTCTTTCTCACCAAGAAAATCTCTCCACGACAAAAAATAGCCGCCGCTTTGATCACCATCTTCTTAATTTATTCATTCTTCCTTGAACCACTCGATCTACTATGGCATGGTGGTCAATTTCCGGTTTGGTATCCTTCTCGTTTCAGTTTTATCTTCAGTGCTTGGCTGATCGTGCTAGCTAGTGATGTTTTGGCCGTGCATGTTGATCTTAAGCTGTGGCAGCTAGGCGTGCTTGGCAGCCTCTTAATCGCTTGGTGCGCTTATATTTTATTGAATGAACATAATTACGACTTCTTGACCAAGACGAACACAAGCGTCAGTATCGTTTTTGGCATCGTTAGTTTCTTCTTGTTGATTTTTTATTATTCGCCACAGCGAAGTCGCGTTCTAATGACGATCATGTTGGTAGTCATGGTCAGTGATTCCGTCGCCAATTATCGTGCGTCACTCGATCAAATTGCTTACACAAATCAATCGGAATATTGGAACTACACTGGATTGGTCACGAACACGGTCGAAAAAATCTCTGCGAAATCTTTGGTCGGCACACGAGTCGAGAAAACTTTCAACCGAACGAATGATGACCCAATGCAATTTGGCTATGCTGGCGGCGCGCATTTTAATTCGATGCAAAATCCGATCATTGGTCATTTCTACGATAAGATCGGCCAGGCTGCCGGCGATAATTTTGTCACTTATAAGTATGGCACCGAAGTTACCGACAGCTTGTTAGGCTTTAAAACTTGGTTAGACCGTGATACCAACGATGATTTGTTGCCTGCATTACCAGATCTCGATGCCGGTTTAACGATCACTTCTTGGCGACCAGACGTCCAAAATTATTCCCTGACTCAACAAGACGGCGCCATTTCTATTCGTGAAAACAAGAATGCACTGAACCTCGTTTTTGCAGCCGACCAAGCTATTTTGAAAACAAAGCTCACCACGAGCCAGCCAATTCTGAATCAAGAAAAAATCGTTAACAATTTAGTCAGCGGTCAAAGTTATCAAACGCTATTTCGTGCAGTCACCCTCGATCAGCCGAAATTGATCAATGCTAAAAGTACGGCGCTCAACCCTGACTCAACGTACACGAAGACTGATCAAAACTTACCCGCTTCCATTTCGTTCACGTTCACACCAACCACCAACGATTCTTATTACCTGAGCCTCGGCAGTTCGGTCGACTCAGATCAGATCGATATTACTGTCAATAACGAGAAAGTTCCGATCGATGAGAATTTCCGCGACACAATTTTGTTAAATGTCGCTCATCGTGACATTGGTAAAACCATCAAAATTCAGATCAATCTAAAAAAGCCGAGCGTCTGGCTACAAGCTCTGAGTCTTTATCAACTTGATCAGAGTGCCGTCAATCAAAAATTCCAAACTTTGAAAAAGGGAAACGCCACAATCAAACAAATGAGCGGTGCAACGGTCACAGGCACGGTCAACTTGAAAAAGGATCAAGTCATGATGACAACGATCCCTTACAACCAAGGTTGGCAGCTCACGGTGGATGGCAAATCGCAACCACTGAAAAAAGTCCTTAAAACATTCTTAGGCGCCAAACTCAGCCGAGGAAAGCATCAATTCAAACTAACCTACCGTCCAGTCGGCTGGACCACCGGCTGGCTGATCACACTAGCAACTATATTACTGATGCTGACCACGTTCACCCTAGAACAACACAAGCGTCAAAAACAAAGAAAGCACCACAAATAAAAAAATGGACCCTCTGTAAAAAAACAGAAGGTCCATTTTTATTTAGCAAGCTAACATTATTTCAGAGCGAAGGATCGTTCATCGTACCAGACAGATTCAACGACCAATTAAGACAAAAAGCTCTCTAGTCACCACCACACCAACTCCGGGTCTTCCAGCAATCTGCACTAACGCCACCAACAGAATGAGACGTTAAATTCCAGTTCCCACCACACAACTAACAAGCTACTTTGCTAAATGATGTTGAAACGCGTATATTGCCGCTTGCGTGCGATCCTCAACTTGCAATTTTGCCAGGATATTAGAAACATGCGTCTTAACCGTCTTAAGTGTAATAAATAATTCGTCGGCGATTTCTTTATTACTTTTCCCTTGGGCGATCAGTAATAACACTTCGCGTTCCCGCGCCGTCAGATCTTCATACAACTGTGGCTGATTGCGTTGTGACATGCGATTCATCATCTTGGTCGTCACTTCTGGCTCCAAGACAGATTCACCTTTGGCCGTCGCGCGGATCGCTTGGGCAATTTCAGCGGCGGTCGATGTTTTCAGTATGTAACTCGCCGCACCGGCTTCAATGGCAGGATAAACTTTTTCGTCATCGATGAAACTCGTCAGAATAATAATTTTAGCTTTGGGCCATTGCTTGAGAATTTCTTTGGTTGCTTCAATACCATCCATTTCAGGCATGACCACATCCATCAAAATTGCGTCCGGCCGTAAATCCAATGCTTTTTGGACGCCTTCAACACCATTTTCTGCTTCTGCAACAACTTCCATATCTGGTTGCACCGAGAGATAAGTTGAAATTCCTAAACGTACCATTTCATGATCATCAACAATCAATACTTTAATCATGGTTTTCCTCCATTACGATGGGCACGCGAACTTCTACACTAGTGCCTTCATTTTTGAAACTGATTATTTTTACAGTACCGCCGACAGATTCGGCGCGTTCTTTAATATTGGTCAGGCCATAACTTCCGGCTTTTTCTTGCTGTTGCATATCAAATCCGACGCCATTATCAACGACGCGTAATACAACGGTTTGTTTAACTTGCTTCAGGAAAACTTGCATCTGATCCGCGTTAGCGTGGCGCAATGTGTTAGAAAGTAATTCCTGAACGATTCTAAACAAATTATCTTCTACACCAGATTGTAACTTAACTTCATCCATTTCCCAAGAAATTTTAATTTTGATCTTAGTTTGTAATTCCTTTAGCAGTTGGATGAGACCTTCTTTAAGCGAACGTCCTTCCAAGCTCGTAGGCCGTAAATGGAGTAAAAGCGCCCGCATTTCTGATTGCGCCTGATTGATCACCGCTTCGATTTTGGTGATCAACTGTTGATAATTATCGGCAATTTGATTCTGCTTGGCCGATTCATTCAAGGCCGACAACATCATCATTGCTGCAAATAATTGTTGCGAAACGGAATCGTGCAGTTCACGAGCTAACCGATGACGCTCACCTTCAAGAATTTCTTCACGAGTTTCACCTTCGAAACGCAACGGCTGATTCGAATAAACTTGTAATTCTTGCTGAAGACTCACGATCCGTTCATTCAATTGCTGATAACGTTGTCTCAGAATTTTTTCCTGAGCGGTGAACTCCAAGGTGCCTTTAGCTTGTTGAACGACAAAATTCCCGTGTAAAATGCCATTGATCGAATTCAATTGACGGCTAACCGATTGACGAAAAAGCCAATTGACTAACATCACGATCAGTAAACTAAATAATGCCGCACCCACAATTAGATAAATAATCAAAGGCAAGTCCAAAATTTCTTGGGTCATCGTAAAACGGATCATTTCCCAATCGTTGCCAGCCTTAGCAGCACCAACAATCGGAATAAACGAAAAGACCAGCGTACCAATCATGATCAGCGTAAATAGCCAAACGCTACGTAAACGACTCATACGTAGACCACCTCCAAGTTGCCCACTAAGATGCTCGTGACCACACGGATCCGGCGTTCGCTAGTTTGATAGTCCGGCGTTTTGATTTGGATGGATTGATTTTTAAGTTGATGACGTTGGTCAGAAAATTTAACCTCACCCATAAAAGTGGCGTGCTCTAAATAAATACCCGTCCCAAAAGGCACCAGAATTCGCGTGTTGCCAAATCCTTTTTGTAAAATTACAATATTTTCACGGTCGACTGGTAATAAAGTATTTCCTAAATCAATGATGGTATCACCAGCTAGCTCTTTCAGATTCACGTCATGCCATTGATAAACCTGGTTACCGATCGTTTGATCACCGAGCCATTGATTCGTCGAAATTTGCCAATCTCCAGAATCATCCGTTTCTGAGGGATCGATTTGAGGCGCAATATATTTCTTCTTTTGCCAGAAGAAATGATTCGACTCACCAAATAACCGAGGCAAGAAGGCAACCACACCGAGTAGCGCGAGAAATAACAGCCACCAGAAGGCCAAGTTAGACGCTAAGCCCAGTATAATTAAAAATATTGCCATAAATACCAAGAAATTGTTATTTTTTTTGTTCTTTTGCCGGCGTTTATTGATCAATAGCCAGAGCAAACTGCCGCAGACAACGAGTGCCAGCGACTGTGGTGTGCTAAATATCTGCCAACCAAGCAAAATAAGGCTTGCTGCCACAACAATTCCAAAAAAAGGTAGCATTTTTTGCATTTACTTCATCCTCGTCCCTACTCAATTAGCTCAATTATACCAAATGATCAAGATGAAACATCTGTCTAGAGACTGAATTGTGTAGCTTGTTAGTTTTTTTGGATTGAAACTGTTAGATACGTCTCATTCGTTTTGTGGCATTAGTTCTGCTTGATCACAGATGCCTTCCTTTGCAAAAATGTGCTTGAACATGCTAGTCGAAAATAAAAGTAAGAAATTGAGAACAAGCTACAAAAAAAGATGGCCAGAATCTGGTCATCATTTTTTTGAAAGCTTATTTTACTTCAGTGATTTTAACATCGAATGAACCACCAGGCGTTTCGATTGAGACCGTGTCGCCTTTTTTCTTGCCAAGCAATGCCTTTGCAATCGGTGAATCGTTACTGATCTTGCCTTCACTAGGATCTGATTCGGCAGCACCAACGATGAAATAAGTTTCAGGCTCATCATCACCATCTTCAACGAAAGTCACGTGACGGCCAATTGAAACCTCATCAGGGTCAATATTACTTGAGTCAACGACTTGCGCATAATGCAACATTTCTTCGATTTGGCTGATCCGTGTTTCTGTCACGCTCTGTTCATCTTTAGCAGATTCGTATTCCGAATTCTCGGATAAATCGCCAAATCCTCGGGCAACTTTAATTCTATCAACGATCTGTGGACGCTTAACAGTTTTTAATGTTTCAAGTTCCTGCTCAAGCTTAGCCTTGCCTTCAGTGGTCATGGGAAAAACTTTATCGGGCATTTCATACACCTCTAAATTAATAATAATAAAAATCAATCTTGCAATTGATATACAAGACAATATCATATGTGCAAGATCGCATTTTGTCAATCTATTTGTTAAATATTTTCTTTAGCCTGTTTTAAGACCGAGCGAACCTTCGTCACCAACAAATCGATGGCCACACTATTTTCGCCGCCTTCTGGAATGATGACGTCGGCATAACGTTTAGTGGGCTCGATGAATTGATGATACATCGGTTTGACTGTTTTCAAATACTGTGCAAAAACATTTTCTAAACTGCGACCACGTTCATGAATATCACGCTCAACTCGTCGCAAGAGACGAATATCATCATCCGTATCCACATAAACTTTGATATCCATTAAGTCACGCAAACGTTGGTCATCCAAAATCAAAATACCCTCAACAATGATCACATCTTTGGGTGCCTGATAACGAGTCTCCTCAGAAGGATTTCGCAATTTATAATCATAAATTGGAATGTTGACTGCCTGACGATCGACTAATTGTTGCATATGTTTCAGCAACAAATCCGAATCAAACGATAATGGATGATCGAAATTGATTTTGCGCCGTTCTTCAATTGGTAACTCAGAATATTTATAATAAGCGTCTTCTTGGATCATCGCCACGGAATGACCCGAAACACTCTCGTAGATTTTTTGACTGACGGTCGTTTTACCGCTACCAGAACCACCGGTAACGCCAATAATAATTGGTTTTTGCACAATATAACTCCTCTACTTCAAAAATTAAATCCTGATCCTTTATGAACCGACCTCACTAATTGGACGGTGTTGCAAACATCTTATTGACCAATGCTTGAATTAGTTTGCAAATGTTCTTCATAAGTATGCGAGTAATATACTTTGCCCGTCTTCAAATTAGCAACGAAGTAGAGATAATTCTGGTCCTGATCACTAGGCGAAAGAACGGCACGAATTGATTGCAAACTTGGCGAATTAAACGGTCCAGGTCCATAACCCGTATGGACATATAAGTTATATGGTGAATCGACCGCGGTATCTTTGTTAGTCAAACTTTCCTTATGCGTATTCAAGGCGTACATGACTGAAATATCGGATTGGATCGGCATATCAATTGCTAATCGGTTGAAAAAGACACCGGCAATCTTCTTACGATCTGTTTCTTGAACACCTTCACGCTCAACCAATGACGCCAAAGTCAAAGTTTGTTGAACGGTCAGATTCTTACCCGCAATTGCAGAGTAATAACTTGCCAAGCGCTCATCCGTTGATTTAACCATTTCGGTAACCAATTCTTTCAACGTTTCGCCTTCATAAACACTATACGTCAGTGGGAAAAGATACCCTTCCAAATGATAACGCACATCTTTTGAATCCATGGAAGATTTTAAGAGTTTTGGATATTTCTTTTCAAGCGATTGTAAGAATTTTTCATTGGTCATTAAAGCAAGAAAATCTTTTTCTGACCACTTCGTATTCTTCCCAACGGTTTTGGCAATATCTGCGACCATTACGCCCTCTTTGATCAACACTTTGCCAACAATTTTCCGTTGGGAATGTCCCTTTTGTAACTGGGTGATAATCTGGTCGAGGGTCATGGAAGGACTGAAATAATATTTGCCCGCTTGAAAATCGGTGAAATTATGCATCTTAACATAATAACTAAACACCGTCGCACTCTTAATCACGTTGTGGCTTTGTAAACGCGCCGCAATTTCCTTATTGCTAGAGCCAATCGGAACAGTAACGGTGACGCGTTTGTCATCCGTCGCATCGAGAGGTTTTAAGGATTGTTTGACATAGCGATAAGTCATCAACCCAATAATAACCAAGAGCGCAGCAATAATGCCCACGATCCAATAAACTAATCGGTGAACTGCCCGGCTTTCTGCTGCTAGTCGTGTTTGTTTTTCTTTAATTTCTGGTGATACTTCTGAACGCCTTTTTTCTTGTTTTTCCTGTCGAGAAGCCAAAATAGACATCCTCCCTTAAAACTATCTTGACCCATTATACCAAAAAGGGCGCCTAAGCACCCTTTTTTTAAAAAGATTTAATGATTGGCCTTCGCCAACCACTTGGATTGTGTGCCCGCGGGCATTTAACGAAACCGAAAACGAACTCTGGTTATCTTAACATGCATATTTCAAACTGACTTAATTTATCTGATTTGTGCATCGATTTGATCTTGTAACGCAGTCTGGATCTTATCCATGGCTTGAGTAACTTGATCATCCGTCAAAGTTGCAGCTGGATTTTGGAAATGTAAACGATAAGCCAACGATTTCTTTTTCAAACCAATTACTTCACCCGTAAAGACGTCAAAAATCTGTACATCACTCAAGTATTTACCACCATTTGATTTGATGAGATCAGAAATATCTGAATTGGTCACTTGATGATCAACAATCAAGGCAAGATCACGTTCAACTGCTGGATATTTAGCAGCAGATTGAGAAACAAGTGACGCTTGTTTCTGGTCGAGAATGAGCTGCAAATTTAATTGCAGCACATAAGTTGGTGGCAGTTGGCGATCATGCTGCAGACTTGGATGAACCTCACCAATAAACCCTAAGGTCTGCGAATCAATCAACAATTTAGCCGAACGCCCTGGATGTAATTCGGGTAGCGTTTGGTCAGCAACGTAAGTCACCCGATCGGCTAATCCAAGCGTCTTCAGCAGATTGGTCAAGACACCCTTCAGGTCATAAAAATCAACCGCGCGATCTTTTGCGATCCAATTACTATCCGTGACGTTGCCTGCCCACAAGACGGCAACTGTAGGCACCTCGGTCGGTTGATCTGTGTCATTAACTTTTTGGAAAATGTTGCCTTGCTCAAAAATTGCGACGTTTGATTGCTTGCGCGCCAAATTATATTGGAGGTCATTCAATAAACCGCTGATTAAATTCTGACGTAAAACCGCATGATCTTGCGTCATTGGCCAGTCTAATTCAATGTTTTCGGTTGGATCATAAGTGAAAGCTGCGGCTTCGTTTTCTTTAACGAGTGCATAGCTGATCACTTCATCGAGTCCGTTGGCTAATAAACTCTGTTTCACTTCACGGATCAATAATTGGCGTTTGTTGAACCCACCAACAGTTTGAATGCCAACAGGTAACGTACTTGGCAATTTATCATAGCCATGCAGCCGCGCAATTTCTTCGATCAAATCTGCTTCAATGAAAATATCCCAGCGACGCAATGGCACCGTCACTGAATATTTTTCCGCTTTTAATTCATAACCAAAGCCAAGATCATCTAAAATCGTGCCCATTTCCGCGACACTAATTTCTGTTCCCAGAACGTGATTCACACGTTTGGGATCCATCAAGATCTGTTTTTCTTCTGGTAATTCTTGATTGCCAACTAAGATACTTTGACTCGATTCACCATTGGCGAGTTTCTCCAACAATTGCACCGCACGTTGGAGCGCTTCTGTGACTGAGCCTTGATCGATACCCTTTTCGAAACGAGTCGATGCTTCTGTATGCAAATTGTGGTGTTGTGCCGTCTTCCGAATGCTCGTGCCATCGAAAACTGCAGATTCAAGAACTACATTGTGTGTATCGGCAGTGATCTCGCTGGATAAACCACCCATGACACCGGCAATTGCAACTGGGTTCTGACCATCTGTGATCACCAAATCTTCAGAAGTCAACGTCCGTGTTTGTCCATCTAGTGTGACCATTGGTTCTTCTTGTTGAGCACGACGAACTAAAATTTCGTGCGTCGTCAATTTATCGTAATCAAATGCATGTAGTGGCTGACCATATTCCAATAAAACAAAATTAGTCACGTCGACCACATTATTGATTGGCCGAATGCCATTATTCCACAAACGAATCTGCAACCAAAGTGGGCTTGGTTTGATCTCAACATTTTGGACAACTTTTAAAAGATATTGTGGTACCAAATTTTTTTCCGACACCGAAACCTTCAACAAATCACCAGTTGGCTGACCCGTCTCACTCACTTCAACTTCTGGAAATTGTGGCCGTTCATGTAACATGGCGCCAACTTCCCAAGCAGCGCCGTGCATGCCCAGTGTATCGGCGCGATTAGGCGTAATGTCGAAGTCGATCATGCGATCATCCATTCCCAGCAATGGAAAAACAGGCTGACCAGCAGATTCGGCTTTTGGAAAAACATAAATGCCATTTTGGAATTCTTTTGGCACTACACTGTCGCTAAATCCAATTTCTTGTAACGAACAGATCATGCCTTCAGAAGCTTGTCCACGCATCTTACCACGCTTAATTTTAACGTTGCCGCTAATTCGTGAATTTGGTAAGGCCACGATGACATACTGGTCTGTGGCAACATTAGGCGCGCCACAAACGATTTGAACGGGTTCATCCTCGCCAATGTCAACTTGACACAAAGTTAAATGATCTGAGTCTGGATGTGGTTGTGTCGATAAAATATGACCCACAACAATTTTTTTCAAGCCTTCGTCGGGTGCAATCACACCTGCAACTTCAATCCCGGTCAAAGAAACTTGATCCGCTAATTTTTGGGGATCAATTTCTTGTAGATTGACAAACGAATTAAGCCATTGATATGAAATTTTCATTTATTTGACCTCCTGTTGAAATTGTTGCAAGAATCGTAAGTCATTTTGATAAAACTCGCGAATATCATTGATGCCGTATTTTAACATTGCAAAACGATCAGGCCCTAATCCAAACGCGAAGCCACCGTATACTTCAGGATCAACTCCAGCGCCACGCAAGACGTTAGGATGAACCATCCCTGCGCCTAAAACTTCGATCCAGCCAGTATACTTGCAAACACTGCAGCCTTTACCACCACAAGCGAAACACGAAATATCGACTTCAATTGAAGGTTCGGTAAACGGAAAATAGCTGGGGCGCAAACGAATCTTGCGTTCTTCACCAAAGACATGTTTGGCAACGACTTCCAACGTCCCTTTAAGATCTGCCATGGTCACATGCTTGTCGATGACTAAGCCTTCGATCTGATGAAATTGATGTGAATGAGTCGCATCGTCTGTATCGCGACGGTAAACACGACCGGGACTGATCATTTTCAATGGACCTTTGCTGAAATCATGTGCTTCTAACGTCCGCGCCTGATTTGGTGACGTATGTGTCCGCATTAATAATTCCTTGGTAATATAAAAAGTATCCTGCATATCGCGTGCTGGATGATTCTTAGGGATATTCATCATTTCAAAATTATAATGATCCGTTTCAACTTCGGGACCATCGATCACTTGATAACCTAAACCAACGAATAAGTCTTCCAAGTCATCGATCACTTGATTCAAAATATGGGGCGTTCCGGTTTTGACTGGACGACCAGGAAGGGTCACGTCGATTGTTTCGTGTTCTAGGCGTTTTTGTAAGGCCACCGCATCTAGTACCTTGACCTGTTTTTCAATAGCACCCGCAATTTCTTGCTTGATTTCATTAGCAAACGAACCCACTTTTGGCCGCTCGTCTACAGACAGATCTTTCATGCCCCGCAAAACTTCGGTGATCGGTCCTTTTTTACCGAGTAGTCTCACTCTGATTTGGTTTAATTCTTGTGGATCATTGACCGACTTGATTTGTTCAAGTCCTTGCTCTTTCAACTGTTCGAGTTGCTGTTTCAATCCCATTTCAATACCTCCAATAATTAATTCGATCTGATTCAGTGCACAAAAAAAGCCCGCCCAACAAAGGGACGAGGCATCGCGGTACCACCCTAATTTCGAAGTTCGCAAAAAATAACTTCAACACTTATTTCATAACGCCGAACCGCGTAACTTCTTACTAGCGGTGTTAAATCCAAAAATCGATCACCGTGTTGAGAAACTAACTCCGAAAAGAATTCATCGCCTGCAACAGTAACGGCTTTCCAGCAAACACCGTCTCTCTGATCTGTCTTCAACAATTACTGATTTTCATCAATGTTATTTATTTAACTGTCTTTATATTACATCAGTTCTTTTTATGACGCAACGGGTTCCCATTGATCTGCCCAGTCATGAACAGCATCCATCACTGGCATCAGTGCACGCCCTTTTTCAGTTAATGAATAGGTTACCTGATGACCTTCACAGGAAGAAACTCGCGTGACAATTTCTTCATTTTCTAATTCTTTTAAACGTTCGACTAAAACTCGGTCGGAACATTTTGTAATTGATTTTGCTAAATCTTTGAAGCGTAATTGATCATTTTCGCAAAGTACGCTGATGATCAAACCGTTCCATTTTTTGCCTAATAATTCAAACGTTTTTTCAAAGCGTGGACAAATTTGACAGGGTTCGTCAGATTCGACGCTGGTCGCGAATAAATGCTCTTGAAGCATTGCCATTCCTCCTAAACTAAATCATCGTCTTAATGCTTGATGAATGAAAACTGCTTTAGCAGCCGGTGTTTGAGAACACCTTTCCATGGTACAGAAACTTCCTTGACAGCAACATAATCATCAACCATTGAAACAATCCAACTTTCTCGATACTTCGGTAAAGCCATGGTTGCGCCAAACATATGCTTAATAATAATATCTTTTTCCTTTGGCGAGAGATCGGTCAATCGCTCGGCATTCCGCAAGGCAATTCGCGGATGGATGTAAGCATGTGTGCCCGAACTAAATTTCGTCGTACGCCAATCATAATAGAACAAATCATGAAGTAACCCTGCGCGTGCGGTTGCTCGATAATCAAGATGTTGTTTTTTCGCAATTAAATAGCTGAAATAAGAAACTCGCAAACTGTGTTGTAAACGATCAGTGTAGTGATGCTGTGTATACTCAGCCAACTTTTGCACTTGCGGCGTAGATAATAAATCATCGACTAAAGCCAGATAGTCTTGATCTTGTTGCCAAGGTTGATCCTCTGTCATGTACAAGCTCCCTTGCTTTTCGTATTCCAACAATGTTATTAAGAACAATTGTAGCAACTTTTTTCGAAAAAAGAAACTATTTTGCTTACCTTTAATAAGTTACAGTTTCATTTGTAATTGATACATGATCACGGCCGCCGCAATCGCCACGTTTAAAGACTCTGCATTTCCAAAAATCGGCAAATATAGATTGTCGTTGGCAATCTCTGCTAATTCTGGCGACAAGCCGTGTGCTTCGTTCCCCATCATCAACACATAATGCTGATCTTTCAAAGTCACCTCACGAATATCCGTGGCGCTATCATCAACCAGCGTTCCAAATAATCGATACCCTTTTTTCCGCTGTGCCGTCAAAAACGCTTC
Organism: Lapidilactobacillus mulanensis; assembly: GCF_003946215.1. Taxonomy (GTDB): domain Bacteria; phylum Bacillota; class Bacilli; order Lactobacillales; family Lactobacillaceae; genus Lapidilactobacillus; species Lapidilactobacillus mulanensis. The sequence goes on along the minus strand of NZ_RHOW01000012.1, from coordinate 35,599 downwards.
TAAATCATCGAGTTGCAAAACCTGCAAGTGAAATTGACTCCCCTGCATGGCACGAACGACTTTGCTATTGAATGGATCGATCGCACCAGCAGAAAAAACGACACCCGCATAGCCGGCAGCATCTGCAGTTCGCACCATAGTACCAGCGTTACCTGGATCAGCAATGTGGTCCAAAACTAACCATGGTTTTTCGATGTCTAACTCAATTTTTTGCGGATCTGGCAACTTAGCTACGGCAAAGATACCATCAGTGTGTACCGTATCACTTAGTATCTCGGCGATCTGCGGACTAATTTGTAATACGGCAAATTTGGCGTTGACTAGAAACGGATCAACTTCTTCAAAGTGATCATTCGTCATCAACAGCGTTAAAATTTCGGCTGGCTGATGAGTCAGCGCCTCTTTAATCACGTGCCATCCTTCCAACAAATAAGTATTCGTTTGTTGGCGATATTTCTTTTGTTTTAATTTATTGATCTGTTTGATCTGTTCATTTTTAGTCGATTCGATTTTTTGCATAATTTCCCTCACTTATTGCTTTCTATCATACCAGATTATTCGACCGACAAACACTTCTGTTGTACTAAAAAAAACATTTTGCTAAGATAAAGGTGATCACTTGATGTCCCATTCTTAATCAATCAAATTTATTTTCGAGGTGATATTTATGCGTCGTGGCGTTTCATTAACGGTTCATGGTCGTGTTCAAGGCGTCGGCTTTCGGTGGATGACAAAAATGGTGGCCGACCAGTTAAATATTGTCGGCTTAGCGACTAACAACGATGACGGCAGTGTTTATATTGAAGCCAGTGGTGAAGAAAATAATCTTCAAGAATTCATTGCGGCAGTCAAAGCTTCACCCACACCCAGCGGTCACGTTGAGCGCGTTGAGGAAAACGAAATCAGTGCCGAATCAGCGTTAGGGAAATTTCGAGTCAGTTGACCTTATTTTGTCATTTTGTACACACAATATTTTTAATAATCCACTAATATCCCTGATAACACTGGAAATCTCTTGTAACTTTAGGTATAGTTGTTTTTTGAGAAGTGTAGAAAGGGATTTTTTTATGAAGAGAAAGCAAAAACTGATTATTTTGGTCAGCATGTTCGCCGTCCTATTACTTGTCCTAAGCGGATGTGCTAACCAGTACCAGAATTTAAAAGCACCAACTGGATTCTTTTACGGTTCAATTTATAAATATTTAGCGGTTCCGATGCAAAAGCTGCTCCTCTGGGTCGGCAATTTGATCGGTGGTGTCAACGGTTATGGTTGGGGAATTATCGTGATCACTTTGGTCATTCGCTTAATTTTGCTACCGATCATGTTGAATCAGGTTAAAAAATCGACTCGCCAAACCGAAAAGATGAATGCCGTTCGTCCACAAATCGATTTGATTCAAAAACATCGTGCTGGCGCAAGTACGGCAGATGCTGCCAAGTACAGCCAATTAACGATGGAAGTGTACCAAAAAAATAATTTAAGTATGACCGGCGCCATGGGTTGCTTGCCGATGCTGATCCAATTACCAATTTTTGCAGCCTTATATCAAGCCGTTCAGTTTTCACCGATGTTGGCTAAGCAAACTTTTCTCGGCGTCGCTTTAGGAAAACCAAGCTTGATTTTCGCCATTATTGCCACATTATTCTATCTCGCTCAAAGTGCATTATCGTTAGTCGGCATTCCTGCCGCACAACGCAAACAAATGATGATGATGCTCGTCTTGAGTCCTGGGATGACCTTCTTCATCAGTATCGTGGCACCATCAGCGTTAGCCCTTTATTTCCTCGCTGGTGGGATCATTATCCTAGTTCAACAAATCTTAACAACTTTTGTCATTCAACCGCGGATCAAAGCTGCAGTCGATGCAGAATTGAAGGAACACCCAATTGTGACTGTTGTTGATGAAAGTACCTTTGCAACCGCGGAAAGCGCCCAAGATCAATCCGTGAAAGTTGAATCAAAACAACTTCACCAAGATCTTCGTGCTCGCAATGCCGGCAAACAAAAAAGAAAATAATTTCGCAAAAAAATAAACCATCAAATCAGCAACGACAACATCGTTTAGCTGATTTGATGGTTTTTTTAATGACCTCGAATCAAGATTTACTTTTATCGGTAGGTTCGGATGTATTCATTGTTCGAATAACTGGCAAGGCAACTTTAAAGATCGATCCAGAACCCTCAACACTTTCGACAGTCAATTGACCACCGTATGCCTTGACTAAACGATAGGCAATTGAAAGCCCTAGCCCATTACCGCCTCGTTCACGCGAACGTGCCTTGTCCACGCGATAGAAACGATCAAAGATACGCTGCTGATTTGCGGGCGTGATCCCCATCCCAAAATCCTGAACCAAGATCATGATCTGTTGCTGATCACTATCGGCACTCACATGAATCTCTTTGCGATCGGCAGAATATTTAATCGCATTATCTAACAAAATAACGAGAATTTGTTCCAGGTGATTGCGATTCATTCGGACTGAAACTTCATCATCCATTTCAATATCACTCATGATCGAAAAATCCTGGTGAAGCATCTGAATGTTATCGATGATCTGCATGATCACTTCCCGCACATCCGTCACTTCTTGAACATTCTTCTGCTCAACTTGTTCGGCGCGCGTTAACTGAAGCATTTCTTCGATCAATGAGTTCATTCGATTGGCTTCTTGAGTGGCGGCAGCCAACGATTCGGCTAAAACTTCAGGATCATCTTTGCCCCAACGATTGAGCAGTTGCAGATGCCCCTGTATCACCGCGACTGGCGTTCGTAACTCGTGTGACACATCGCCCACGAATTCCTTCTGCTGTTCAATATATCTTTGGACTTGATCCAACATCGCATTAAATTGTGTTGCCAAATCATTAATTTCGTCGTTACCAGATAATTTCGGAATTCTAGCCGTTGATTCTGGTGAGCGATCGATTTTTTCAATGGTATCCGAAATAATGCGGATTCGCTTCGAAAGCCGCGAAACAATCAAATAACCAATAAACCCGCTAAATAAAACAGCGGCGACGATCAGAACGAACATTTGCAAACGTAATTCATCGGCAGAGCGTCGCACGTTATCCATGCGATTAACAATGAACACATAGCCGGTTAATTGATAGTTTGGTCGTTCGTAAACGGGCATCGTCGTCACAATAACTGAGCGACCATCAGAACGGATCATCTGCTGCTTATTATTGCCAACTCGCTTGAATTTAACGGTTGCCTTTTGTGATGAAAAGATTTCCTTGCCCTGCCGATCAAAAATTGCAATACTCAGATCCGCCCGAGACAATTGATTGACGATAGAATCTTGTGAGAGCTTGGTAGCCGCATCCTGTTCATCGCCACTGTAGTATTCAGGCATCATCAACGGAAGCACGTCATCGCTCTTTAAATTGCCTTTGATCGTACCCAAACGATCGGTAATCAGTTTGGCAGTCTCTTGGGTCGACTGTTTCTCCTGCGTCAACAAATTATTATAAAAGGACGCGTAGAGCAAGCTGGCGAAAACCATGAACGTCAAAAAAATGGTCAGGCCAACAGCCAACGACCATTTAATTCTTAGCGTGAAACGAAACTTTTTTTTAGGTTTTTGTTGCGTTTCTTTTTTCAAAAAATCACCTACGAGTGCATGACATAACCAGTACCGCGAACGGTCTGAATGTAACTGCGGCGGTTAGGACGATCGATCTTATTACGTAAATAACGAATATAAACATCGACGACGTTCGTCGCAACTTCCTCGTTGTACCCCCAAACATTCTTGAGTAGTTCATCACGGGCAACAACCGTATTCGCGTTTTCGATCAGAATCAACAGTAAAGAAGATTCACGTTTAGAAAGCTGAATAATTTCGTTACCACGAATAACTGTCCGTGTTTGCGGTTCGATAATCAAATCGCGAAAGACAATTTGTTGCTGCTCTGCCTTTTTAGTTTGCTGACCAGCTTCTGAACGCCGAATCAGCGCACGTAAACGCGCGAGTAATTCTTCGATGGCAAATGGCTTAACTAAATAATCATCTGCGCCATCATCTAATCCAGCAACCCGATCCAAAACAGAATCCTTAGCGGTGACCATGATAATTGGCGTCGACTTTTCTTTACGAATGCGCCGACAAACTTCAAAACCATTTAAATCGGGCAACATTAAATCAAGTAAAATAACGTCCCAGTTCTGACTCAATGCCAAGTCTAATCCAGAGCGGCCGTTACCTTCAACGCTAGTTTCATAACCTTCATGTGATAATTCTAAGTCTAAGAAACGAGCTAAATTTTTTTCGTCTTCGATAATTAAAATTTTTTTACGCGTGTCTAATTTAGACAACCCCCATCATAAATGCAAGATTAGATATTTTTGATAATTAATCGAGCATATTAAGCTAACTTATTCTCATATTCTTCTAATATATTAGAATTTATCAGAAAAGTCAACCATCTGTCTCATGAAATCGTCGTAATTGAATACAAAAATGGCAAACGTTATTAATTCGAAAAAATGCAACTCTCCACATTTTTCCAACACCTCGTTAGAAAAAAAGCCTATTTATAATCAACGATTGTTGATTATAAATAGGCTTCGACTAAATCATCTGGAATGACTATTGTTCTTCGTACCACGTATAATGGAAAATCCCTTCACGGTCAGTTCTTTGATACGTATGAGCACCAAAGTAATCGCGTTGTGCTTGGACAATGTTAGCTGGTAAAACTTCAGCACGATAAGAATCGTAATAAGAAATAGCAGCACTAAATCCAGGAACAGGCACACCATTTTGAACAGCTAAACCAACAACATCACGAACATCTGATTGATAATTCTTGGTAATATCTGTGAAGTATGGGTTTAACAACAAGTTTTGTAAATTACTGTCCTGATCATAGGCATCGGTAATTTTCTGCAAGAATTGTGCGCGAATGATACAACCTGCACGCCAGATCGAAGCAATTTTACCGAAATCAAGATCCCAGTCATAGTGCTTAGAAGCAAATAACATCTGTTCGAAACCTTGAGCGTAACTCATGACCTTACTGAAGTACAAGGCACGACGAATCTGTTCGATAACAGCTTTCTTATCGCCTTTGAATTCAGGTTTAGGACCAGATAAAATCTTGCTGGCATTAACACGTTCATCTTTAAGAGCAGAAATGTAACGAGCATAAACAGCTTCAGTGATCAATGATTGGGGCACGCCAACTTCAAGGGCATCTTGTGAACTCCACTTACCAGTTCCCTTATTGCCTGCAGCATCCAAAATAACATCAACGATTGGCTTACCAGTACCTAAATCATCCTTACGAGTTAAAATATCCGCCGTAATTTCGATCAAGTAACTCTTCAGCTCGCCTTGGTCCCATTCGTTGAAAATATCAGCGATTTCTTCAACGGAAAGGCCTAAAACGTTACGAAGAATACTGTAACTTTCTGAAATCAATTGCATGTCGCCATATTCGATACCATTATGAACCATCTTGACATAGTGTCCGGCACCATTTTCGCCCATGTAAGCAACACAAGGAGCACCATCTTCAGCTTTTGCAGAGATTTGTTCGAGAATTGGTGCAACTAGATCATAAGCTTCTTTTTGGCCACCTGGCATCATTGAAGGGCCTTGCAAGGCACCTAATTCACCGCCGGAAACACCCATACCAATAAAGTTGATTCCTGATTTATCGAGTTCTGAATTACGACGCATTGTATCCTTGAAGAAGGTGTTACCACCATCAATCAAAACATCGCCCTTATCAAGTAATGGCAATAATTCCTGGATAACGGCATCTGTACCAGCACCGGCTTTAACCATCATGATGATACGACGTGGCTTCTCAAGTGAAGCAACGAAGTCTTCGATCTTATAACTTGGCACCAACTTCTTATCGCTGTGTTCTTTTGCAACAGCTTCAGTTTTGCTACCAGTTCGGTTAAAAATTGCGACAGTGTAACCACGACTCTCAATATTCAAGGCAAGATTCTTGCCCATGACAGCCATGCCAATGACGCCAATTTGTGGTTTATCCATTAATAATGCCTCCATAATTTAATCAGATTTGTCTGAAAACAACTAACAAGTTTTCCCGATGGTTCCCATTCATCGATTTCAGAAAAACCAGGCAGGTGTTTTCAGACAAAGCCTAAGTTAATGTTATCAAAAAATAACAAAAAATGAAAGAAAAGAGTGCGCTGGCTTATTCATCTTCGTCTTTAAATAAATCCTTTAGTTTTGCAAACTCCGGATTTGGTTGCTCTGCATTTTCTTCAGCCACTTTTGCAAATTGATCTTCTGAAATTACCGTCCAACCCTCACCAGCCGGCATCGTTTGATTGGCAATCTCATCTTCAGAAAAAATCTGCGTTGGGATCATTAAAATAATATGATCTTCAATCGCAACTTCTAAATTAAGCAAATCATCTTCAATCGTAATGACCGTTTGATCCATCTCTTCCAACTCATCTTGTGATGGCAGATCCGCCGGTAAAACATAAAGTTCCTCGATATTTAAATCGACTGGTAATTCAACTGGTGCCAGACTGCGTGTAGATGGTAGCGTGATCGTACCGGTTACCTTGAGATCACTGACCCAACCCAATCCATCATTGCGTAATGTTCCCACCACGTGTAACGAAGTAGAGCTAATCAAATCTGGTAGTCTTTTTTTCAACGAGTCGAATAAATCAGCTTGCTCATCGAGATGTAATGTTTCGTGTTGTAACCTTAATAACTGCTCTGAAGTCAGTTTGAGAGACATTTTCTTACTCCTTTATTTAATCATGATGATGTGCTGACGAAAATTCTGTTCCACGCCCGTCAGCTGTTCAATCAGCCGATCAACACGCACCTGCAATCCCAGAGAGCCTGAGGGCTTACCAAGATCCGCGGTCACTTTGGTGATCAAATGAGCGGCATTATTTTTTCTAAGTTCGCGCAAGTAGGCTTGACCCACAGAATTGAATCCGAGCACACGTATTGGTTGATCCACCGTAGACGCAGCTGTGATGTCGGCGGCAGTCACCTGCAGAACTGTATAGAGAGCTAATCGTCGTAAACGAGCATAAGTGTAGCGTTTTGATTTCACCAGTTGCAAAAACTGATCAAAATCTGTACTTTTTTGATTTTGTTGCCAGAAACGATATTCCAAACCTTCCGACATTTGATAAATTGGCGTAAGCTCCTGCGGCCAGGAAACATTTAAAGCATAATGCAAATAAGGCCACAAATCTTGCCAACTTAATAATTTGTCTGAAAATAGGCTCAAATCGTAAGGCACAAATCTTGCAACAGATTCCATTTCTCCTGCTAGCAAAAGTTGACGAATAGCCGTTGCGCTGGCATATGATGCCGTTGAATTCAAGTCATCGTGTGCAACACCAATTCTGGTGATCGGCAATAATTCAAGTGGCCGGTCTAATTGAGCATTCGCGTATGCGTAACTCAGTGCCAATAACTGATTAGGTTTCTCGATCCGCTGACCCAGTTTTTCCTCTAAAAAGTCATTCCACTGTGTAGCGTAAGTTTTAGTATAATTGACCGTAAACTGTGGTCGTTTCAATTTCGGCGCAATTTCATTGAGCAACGTCTTATAGTCAAACTCGCTTTTTTCGACACCAAATGCAAGGGTCTGACAATTGAGTGCGTCTAAGATTTGTAACGCACCGGCCGCAAATCGATCTGCTGGTTGACTAGAAATTGCAAAAGGTAATTCGATCACGAGATCTGCACCATTGGTTAACGCCATTCGCGCACGCTGCCATTTATCCACGATTGCTGGCTCACCACGTTGCACATAATTGCCTGACATGACTACGACCATCACGTCGGCGTGAGCTTTCTCACGTGCTTGTGTTAATTGGTAGGCATGCCCATTATGAAATGGATTGTATTCTGCAATCACACCACAAGCCTTCATCAAGCACCTCGCTTCGCCGTAAAGAACCATCGTGGCGTCGTTTCTGTGACGGATTCATCATCAAACCCGCCATAAACTTCAATCTGCGTAAACCCGGCTTTTTCTAAAAGTTGTCGATACGTCGCAATTGAATCGGTACGTTCAAAGTGCTCTTCATTCAAGGCTTCATAAGCCTCTAGTTCATCACGCCACACGAAAAAAGTTAAATCATGCGAGACACTATCAGGCTCGTCTCCTGAATAACTAGACCACATAAACGCCCAATCTTGATCATGCTCATTATACATATACCCTGGAAAAACTTCATTGACCTGATACAGTGAGTGTACGTCAAATAAAAAGGTGCCCTCTGGCTTGAGAACTTGATAAACTTGTTCGAAACACCGGGAAACGGCTTGAGAATCAGCTAAATAACAGATCGAATCATCGAAACAAGTCACCACATCTAAATCGGTGATTTCTACGTCGTTCAAGTTCAACATGTCACCTTGTAAGAGCGTTATCTGTTGATTAGCCTCCATACTGCGTTCTGAAGCAATCGTCAACATTTCTTCAGAAAGGTCCACACCATAAGTCCGTGCCCCTTCCTGAGCAAATAAGACGGCCAAATCACCTGTTCCACAGGCCAAATCCAAAATTTTCCGATTCGATAATGGCCCAAAATGACGCTGCGTAAACTGATTCCATTTCAAATAAAGGTCTTTATCCATGAGCAGATCATAATAATAGGCAAAGGTCTGATACATTATTCCGCGATCCAGTCCTTTAGATCGACCTCTGGTGCATCTGCCCATAACTTTTCAAGATTATAGAAGCGACGTTCTTCCTCCACAAATACATGGACAACAACGTCTTTAAAGTCGATCAAGACCCATTTTGAGCCTTTTTTGCCTTCAACATGTCCTTCGACACCGCCGAGTGCTTCGACTTTTTTCTGAATTTCATCCACAATGGCTTCAACCTGACGTTCTGAACCTGCATGCATGATCAAAAAATAATCGGCCAATAAACTAACATTACGCATATCTAACGCGACGATCTCTTCTGCACTCTTATCATCCGCGGCCTTAACCGCAGTTTTTAAAATTTCTTCACTATTTGCCAAAAAAATCCTCCTAATTAGTTCCTAATTCATTATATGTTGCAAAAGTTGTTGGGTAAATCTTATTTTGCTTTTGAACTAAATGCAAAATTGTTTCCTGTAATTCCTTAGCAACTGCTTGATCCAAGCCAATTGCTAGCGCCGCTCGGGCATCTTCTACGCCAGGGAAATCCCGACCAGGTTCAACATAATCAGCAACAAAGACGATTTTGTCAAGCGTGGTCATCTGTGGATCACCAATCGTATGACGACCGATGGCTTGGAGGATCGGCTCATCGTGAATTCCGAGTTCTTGCTCGACGAAATATCGACCGACGACACCATGCCAAATGGCGTTTCCATAATCCAAAAGGTCCGCAGATAAATGTTGCGCAGTGATCATGACTTGAAATTCTTCATCGGTACGTTCCTTGGCATAATCATGCAATAAACCGGCAATCCCCGCACGCGTCACATCTGCACCGACCGTCTCCGCAATGGTCATTGCTTGCTTCTCAACACGAAGACAATGCTGAAATCGGTAATCACCTAAATGTTCTTTTAAAGCTGCAACGACTTCCTCATGGGTGTGTGGCACCAATTCTTGAAAAAGTTGTGGATCATAATCACTTGCCAAGATAAAGCCCCTTTTCCCGAATGTATTGCTGTACTTTTTGAGGTACCAAATAATTAATGGAGCAATGGCGTGCAACTAAATCTCTAATTTTCGTAGAGCTTAGCGCAATCTCGGGTGTATCGACCCAGATTACCGGATACTTGGTTTCTACCTTGATACCAGGACGTTTCACACCCACAAAAGTGACCAGTTGTGCCAATTCGTCAATTTTATGCCAAGTCGGTAAATAGGCAATCATATCAGCACCAAGAATTAAATAGTAATCAGACAAAGGATGATGTTTCTTCAAATCGACAATCGTATCGTAGGTATAACTTTTCCCACCACGCGCGATTTCCAACAAATCTAATTCAAACCCGAGATGTCCTTGAATTGCTAATTCAACCATTTCTGCGCGATCTTTAGCATCGATCGTCAGCTTCTCATCTTGATGTGGCGGCTGAGCGTCTGGAATAAATAAAACTTTCTCCAACTTCAGCTGTGACATCACTTGGTCAGCCATAATCAAATGACCAAGATGGATGGGATTAAAGGTACCACCCATAATCCCCACTGGATGGCGAGATAACTTAGGCGTTTGCATTTGCACTTTTGTTTGTACGGGTGTTTTTATTTCAGTTTGTTTCATTTGATTGATTTCACTTTTTCAGACAACTTCCGATTCTTCTCGAGTCTTGCCGGTTGGAAAACCGTTAGAACTCGGCCTAAAATTTGTACAACGGTCATGCTGGGCATTGCGTCCGTCAGAGCAGCCTTCAGTTCGGCTGGTGTCAGATCACTATTCTGCAAAATATTGATCTTCAAAAGTTCATGAGTTTCAATCGTTTGGCTCAAATCTGTCACTAAGGCCTCATTGACACCATTCTTACCAACATGAACGATGGGTCGCATTTGATTTGCCTGTGATTTCAAAAATCGTTTCTGTTTACTTGTTAACATCTTTATTTCTCCTTATTAAACGATCGGCGTGCGTAAACTGTAATTCACGCCTTCGGGAATCAGCACACGAAATTGGCTGCTTGCTGGCAAGCGAATCCAGCCCAATCCAGCAATAACTAAATCCTGTGCGTCTTTAGTCGTGAACTCATGTGATCTGAATGCAGGTAATTTATCTGGATCAGCAGGTGGTACTAATAATTTCCCGCGTTGACGTTGATAGAACTCATCTGCAGTCTCTGTTTTCGTACGGTGAACCAAGAGATTGTTTTCAACATAGACAATCAGACTGCTTCGCTTCCCACCTAAGAAATCGATACGGACGAGTCCACCTAGGAATAAAGTTTGTGGTGGTGTTAATTGAAACACACGTGGCCGCAACTCAGATTGAGGACTGACAAAGCGCAATTCTTTAGGATCCAAGAAATGAGCCATTTGAGTCCCATTAATAATTCCGGGTGTATCGATCAAAGAATGATGATCAGCTAATGGAATCTGAATCTGGTCTAGCGTTGTCCCGGGAAAACGAGACGTTGTGATCATATCGTTGGGTCCTGACGTCTGCTTGATAATTGCGTTGATAAGCGTTGACTTACCCACATTTGTCGTCCCAACCACATAAACATCTTGACCATGCCGTTGTTTCTCAATAGTTGCGAGTAATTCGTCGACTTGATATAACTTCTTAGCACTAGTCAAGAGTGTTGCAACAGGGTGCAAGCCTTCTTTGGCAGCTTGTTGTTGCAACCAATTTAATATTTTAGGACGGTGAACACTTTTAGGTAAAAGATCCGCCTTATTACCGACTAAGATCACTGGATTATCACCGACAAATCGATGTAATCCAGGAATCACGCTACCATCGAAATCAAATAAGTCGACCACATTCACAATCAGTGCCTTTTGCTGGCCTAACGAGTTCAGTAGATCCGTGAATTCACTGTCGTCAATTTTAATATCCGTAATCTCATTATAATGACGCAAGCGAAAGCAACGTTGGCAATAAAAAACTTCATTATTTTCTTCGAGTTGCTTTTTCAACGAACTGGCAGGAATGTATCCTGCTAATTCTGGATCGGCACTCTGCAGCTTTGCACCGCAGCCAATACAATATAAATCATCTGTTATTTCAGTCATCTAAATGCTCCCGCCAAGTTGTTTCTGGATTTTTTTGATAATAATGTCTCATAATTCTCGTTTCCAAGAAGCGATTAAACTTTGTATTCCAACTATCCGTTTCAACGATTGGACGAACCATCACGGTTTTAACACCGGCCAAATGCCCCGCCTGAATGTCTGTGAGTAATTGATCTCCCACCATGACCGTATGTTCCGCGTCAAGATTAAAGTGGCGCAGTGCCCGTTTAATTCCAAATGGGAAAGGTTTTAAAGCGTTCCAAATAAACGGGATATGCAAATCAGAAACTGCTAGAGCAACCCGCTTCTTACGATTGTTGGAAACCACGATCACTTGAATATGATTTTGTTTCATGACTTCAAGCCATTCCTGCAACTCAGCAGAATAATTGGGTTCATGCCAAGCAATCAAGGTATTATCAAGATCCGTTAATATCGCATTGATTTGATGCCGCTTTAATTCTGTTGGAGTTAAATTATATATTCGATTCACTAACCAATTAGGTTTAAACAACGCCATGACCCACCTCATTTATATCCTTTCATTATAAGGGAAAAAGTCCCTAAGTACAATCACAACCAGAATATGAAACAGCGTAACGGACATTTCAATCAAATCAACAGACTTTTGGTGACCAATGTTGTACGCTATAATCAACTCTAAGGAAAGTCAGGCGATACAAATGAAAGCTTTTGGCATTCAAAGTTATGGACCACCTTCTGTCATTCAAGAATACACCAAAGATGAACCAATTCCTAAGGACAATCAGGTTAAAATTAAAGTGTCTGCGTTTGCGATCAATCCTTATGATGCCTCAATGCGCCGTGGTAATTTTCAAGATCAGCGTGCCTTGAAATTCCCGTATATTTTAGGTTCTGATTTAGTTGGGAAAATCGTTGAAGTTGGAACGGCCGTTAATGATTATCAAATCGGCGATTTTGTGATCAATCATCGTGCAAGTGGTGCTTATAGTGAATATGTTACCGCAACGACTGCTAAAATAATGCCGTTGCCTGCAGGATTAGATCTGGCACAGGCTGCTAGTTTGCCCACGCCCGGAATTGCAGCATACAATGCTTGGCACGCTTTTGCAAATATCCAATCAAATGATGTGATCGGCATCGTCGGTGTAGGCGGCGCAGTCGGCTCCTTAATTGCGCAAATTGCGCACGCCGCAGGTCATCGCGTGATTGGCGTTGCCAAGGGCCGTCACCAAGAGCTCGCAAAAGAACTACAGGTTGATCAATTCATCGCATATGATCAACTCCCGGAAGAAGAAACGTGGCAACATCAAGCAGATGTCGTTTTCAATACGATTTTTGCTGGTTCAGATCAGCACTTAAGTGAACAACTCGTTAAAGAAAACGGTCAACTGGTCTTTTTCACCGGTGTTCCCGATGATTTAAACTTGCCAAATGTGGATACGGTTGCTGTAGGTTTCCGCAAAGATTTGAAAGATGCAGATGTCTTTGCTTTTTGGAGCGACTTTTTAGCGGAGCATCCTCTGCAACTAGCCGTTCAACAAACATTTCCGTTTGAACAAGAAGCAATCGTCAAGGCTCATGAGTTGATTGAGTCACATCACCAAGGAAAGCTCGTCGTTTGGGTCAATTAATAATTGTAAAATAATGAAAAGCCATGATATTTGGGAGTTAAGTGCTCCAACTCAAATATCACGGCTTTTTTCATTGACCTGTATTATCTGTGACTTTATTTTGCCAATTCTCAATAAAGAATTACTTTACCAAGTGATCGTGTCGGGGTCTGTTGCTAGCCCGGCTTGTCCATGGAACCCATCGATTACTATCATGTCAGCATCTGTCAATGTGAAATCAAACAGCTGACCATTTTCAACGATCCGTTCTTGATGAACTGATTTTGGTAATGGTAAAAATCCATGTTGGAGACTCCACTTTAAAACAACTTGTGCAACTGTCTTTTGATATTTAGCGGCGATGTCTTGCAGCTCACTGATTTTGAAAATTTTACCAGTGCCAAGTGGACTGTATGCCTCACTTAAAATATCATGTTTCTGATTATAAGCTGTGACTTCAGGCTGCAAGTCACTCGGGTTCAGAAAGATTTGATTGACGGCTGGCTTAATTGTCGCTGTTTTCAACAATTCATCTAAATGGTGAGGATGGAAATTTGAAACACCAATTGCTCGGATTTTGCCTGCTTGAACGGCTTCTTCCATTGCCCGCCAAGATTCAGCATTAGCATCTTGCCAGTGATCACGAAATGCCACTGGATTGGGCCAGTGAATCAAATAAAGGTCTAAATAATCGATACCGAGTTGCATCAACGAATAATCAATTGCTTGTTTGGCTGCTTGGTAACCATGATCTTTGTTCCATAATTTACTCGTAATAAAAACTTCATCGCGAGGCAGGCCGCTCTTGCGAATACCTTGGCCAACACTCTCTTCATTGCCATACGCAGTGGCCGTGTCAATATGACGGTACCCAGCTTTCAAGGCGCTTAAAACGGCTGACGATGCCACATTACCATCTGGTGTTTGCCAAGTCCCAAAACCGACCACCGGAATCTTAACGCCATTATTTAAGGTATAAGTATCAGTTAAACTCATAAAGAAACCTCCATCATCCATTAAAGTGTGTGTCTTAATTGATTTAGCGATTGAGTAGTCGATATTGCTCAGTTAACCACCGCAATGCCGTTGGTAAATAAGTGTCCCAGAAATTCCAATCATGATTACCAGTCTGTTCACGATAATCCAGTTTATCCAGAGATTGTCGCGCAAATGTGTGGAAAGTTCGATTGTTTTCCAGCAGCTGATCATCAGTTCCAATCAACTGAAACAGTGGTAATTGACGCACTCGTCGATCAGCTACCAAATTGAGTAAATTACTCTGACTATCTTGAAAGCTAGCTTGGCTGCCAAAGATATGCTGAAAATTCTCGATACGCTCATTCCATGATGATCCAATGTCCAAGCGACCCGAAAAACTGACTGCTGCGCCAATTCGATCTGGATTTCTTAGCGCCCATTTAAAAGCACCGTAGCCACCCATTGATAAACCAGCAACAAACGTATTTTTTTTCGACAGATCAAGCTTTAGCCAAGTCTGCAAATAGGTGGGCAATTCAACTGTCAAATAATCCCAGTAGTTGGCACCATAGGCCGTGTTTGCATAATAACTTCGCCCAGCATCCGGCATCACGATCACAAACGGATATTCATTCGCATAACGCGATAAAGAACTATTATCTAGCCAACTATTTTGATTATCACCCATACCGTGCAACAAGAATAATACGGGCTGCTGCTTTTGCAATTGTGTAGGTAAATAAACATTGAACTGTGTTTGTTTCTTAAGACTCTGCGAATAAAAATTAAATGTCGCAATAGCCATAGCATCACTCCCATTCACAATCCAGTATAGCATAATGCGCCCTAATTTCTCGACGATTTTACTTGTAAACACGAACGCAAATGATCAAAAAAAAACCTGGTCCACTTTTAGACAAAGAAAAAACAATGACCAAAATAATCATTGTTTATCTCATTGATATTTATTTCAGAGCTGACTTTGCTTGGTTAGCAACTTCGGTGAAAGCTGCTGGATCTGTAACGGCAATATCAGCTAACATTTTACGGTTGATATCGATACCAGCTAATTTCAAACCGTGCATCATCTTGCTGTAGCTTAATTCGTTCATACGAGCTGCAGCATTGATCCGTGCGATCCATAACTTACGGAATTCGCGCTTAACTTGGCGACGATCACGGAATGCATAGTGATATGAGTTCATTAATTGAACATGAGCTGATTTGAAAAGTAAATGTTTAGCACCGCGATAACCTTTAGCTAATTTAAGAACTTTCTTACGACGTTTGCGGGTAACAGTACCGCCTTTTACACGTGGCATATTTAATTTCCTCCTTGAGTACTTTCTGGCTTAATTTAACAGGTTCACAAGTATTAACGAACTTGTGAAAGCATTTGACGAATACGACGCATGTCGCTATGTGAAACCATACCTGGTTTGCTTAATTGACGACGTTGTTTCTTCGTCTTGCCGTGGAAACGGTGACTTGTGTAAGCGTGGCCTCGCTTTAATTGGCCACTTGCCGTTTTCTTAAAACGCTTTGCAGAAGCGCGATGTGTTTTTTGCTTTGGCATGAAAAAATCCTCCTAAATTAATCTGATGTCGAATAAAGCTTTATTTACTAACTTTTGGTGCCAACATTAAGAACATACTACGGCCATCCATCTTGGGATGCGCCTCAACATTGGCAACGTCAGAAGCTTGTTCAGCAAGCTGTTCAAGCACCTTACGTCCGACATCCTTATGGGTGATTGCGCGTCCTTTGAAGCGGATCGAAACTTTAACTTTATCACCCTTGCTTAAAAACTTACGTGCATTATTAAGCTTAGTATTAAAGTCATTCTCACCAATTGATGGACTTAAACGAACTTCTTTGACGTTAACAACCTTTTGTTTCTTACGAGCTTCACGATCTTTCTTCTGGAGCTCGAATCGATACTTACCATAGTCCATGATTTTTGCAACTGGTGGTTTTGCATTCGGCGAAACTAAAACTAAATCTTGACTTGCTTCATCGGCTAGACGAACAGCTTCAGCTCTAAGTTTCACACCTAGTTGTTCACCATCGGCACCGATCAAACGAACTTCGCGTGCACGAATGTTTTCATTAACGATTAAATCTTTTGCTATGAGAAGCCACCTCCAAATGTAATTGACGACGTTTATCGTCAAAACCCAAGAACATAAAAAAACTGCGGGCACAAAAGCACCCGCAGCGTGAAGATTCATCAGCAAATTAACTAACGTCTATAAACCCAGAGGCCTGAAGCGTGGGTGAGAAGCGGGAACTTCTGCTTAATTCAACTTAATTAGTATACCAACTGCCAGTTTACTTGTCAAGCTTTGCTTCGATGCTTGAATTAGCAGAGGTTTCAGTCGTACGACTGTAATTGTTGACATCGGCTTGAACACTTTGAATAAATTCTTGCAGTGGTTCATCCGCAGCGTCCTTTTCACCGTAACGACGAACCGAAACACTTTGATCGGCTAATTCTTGATCACCGACAACTAAAGTATATGGCACCTTTTGTGTTTGTGCTTCACGGATCTTATAACCCATCTTTTCATTACGTAGATCGACTTTGACACGTAATCCTTTAGCAGCCATTTGTTTCTGAATGTCTTTAACGTAATCGGTATGCAGATCCAAGTTAACAGGGATAACTTCAACTTGCACTGGTGCGAGCCAGGTTGGAAAAGCCCCCTTGTACATTTCCATCAAATAAGCAACGAAACGTTCCATCGTGCCAACAATACCACGATGCATCATGACTGGACGATGTTCTTGACCATCTGCACCTGTATAAGTGAGTTGGAATTTCTCTGGCAACATGAAGTCTAATTGAATCGTCGACATGGTTTCCTCGCCGCCCATGGCTGTCTTCGTTTGAACGTCTAGCTTAGGACCATAGAATGCGGCCTCGCCTTCTGCTTCATAATAATCTAAGCCAAGGTCGTCCATGGCTTGCTTCAACATCGCCTGAGCATTATTCCACATCTCATCATCATCGAAATACTTTTCAGTATTGGCAGGATCACGATAACTCAAACGGAAAGTGTAATCGGTAATATTGAAATCATCATAAACTTCCATCATCATTTTCAAAACGCTCTTGAATTCATCTTGAATTTGTTCAGGTGCCAAGAAAGTATGACCATCATTCAAAGTCATTTCACGGACACGTTGCAAACCGGATAAGGCACCAGATTTTTCGTAACGGTGCATCATCCCCAATTCAGCAATACGGATCGGTAATTCACGATATGAACGATTATGGTGATTGTAGATTTGGATATGAGATGGGCAATTCATGGGCCGTAATTCTAGAAATTCGCCGTCACCCATGTCCATTGGTGGAAACATATCTTCACGATAATGTGCCCAGTGACCAGACGTCTTGTATAAATTCAAGTTAGCCAATACTGGCGTATAAACATGTTGATAGCCATTGGCAACTTCTTTGTCGATAATATAGCGTTCAACCACGCGACGGATCGTAGCACCATTTGGCATCCAATATGGTAAGCCTGCACCAACTTCTGGATCAACAAAGAATAGGTCCAAGTCGCGGCCGATCGTCCGATGATCACGCTCTTTAATTTCAGCGCGACGTTTCAAATCTGCCTCTAATTCAGGTGCCTTGTAGAATGCAGTCCCGTAAATCCGTTGTAGCATGGGATTACTTGACTTGCCTTGCCAATAAGCACCGGCAACCGATAATAATTCATAATGTTTCAAAGGTGCTAAGCTCTTGAGTAAAGCACGATCACCAAAACTGGTGTAGTTACCTAATTGATAAACGGCAACTTGAACGGCATCTTGTGCATTCAGTAATGATTCTTGATAAGGGTCGTCTTTGAACTCGTTTAATAAATCTGCTTTATCAGCGACACGGCGTTCGATTGGTTGGTTGGCCGAAATAATCTTCGCCATTACTTTTTTGATCTCAGGTAATTCAGTGACGGTCACTTGACCAGCCGCACGATCGGTATCGAGATAGAAACCATCGTCGCTTGATTGATGCTCGCCAAAATGAATGTCCGCATGAATTTTCTTCAAAGCAGCACCTAACACAAACGTCGCCGTGTTCCGTAGAACTTTGAGACCCTCTGCATCATCGCTGGTTAAAATTTGAAAGTTACCGTCTTGAGTCAATGGTTGTTCAATATCAACTAAAGTCCCATTTAATTGACCCGCAACGGCTTTTTTAGCCAGGCTGCTCGCAATACTTTTGGCAACGTCTAATGTTGTTGAGCCTGCTTCAAACTGACGCTGACTGTTATCTGGAAAAGTTAATGAAATTTCTGCCATTTTTTCGTCCTCCTATTATTTGCCACAAAAAAATCCCTAAGCCATCAATAAATGATGACCTAGGGACGTTTATTTAACGCGGTTCCACCCGAATTCAGTATTATGTCAGACACAATACCCTCTTGATGATCGATAAAGAGATCAGCCAATTGATTCGAAGTGGTCGCAAATTGATGAAACGGAAAAGTTTTCAGCCAAGACTTTTCTCTCTGAACGATTCAACTTAATCTGTGGTATCTTCATGAATCATTAAAGCACAAGTGAATTATCGGTGCAAGCTTTTTGAAAGAAAAAATGTAAAAAACTATCTGGAAAGTTGGAAACTGTTGAAACTTGTTAGATCATTCTTGAGTTAGGTTTTCTTGTCGTAGATTTGGTCCCGTCATCTGATATTCTGTTGCTAGAAAATGAATTCGTTCCATGATCCGCGCCGATTTGATCTCATCGACTCCTTGATTCGTCTGACTCAAATAAGCTTGCAATTCAGACATACTCAGGTTAGACGTGAAGCAAGTCGTCAGTCTTTCTTGCATCCGATACTGTAAGATCACACTCAAGACTTCATCGCGGATCCACGGGCTCAATGCGTCGGCGCCGATGTCATCGATCATCAATACTGGCGTCTCCTCTAAATTTTGTAGTCGTTGCCAAACCTTGTGGTCATTAATTGCCTGCTTCATTTGAACTGCAAAGGTCGGAAAATGAACGAGTGTACTGGTAATGCCGTTTTTGGCGATGTTGTTGGCCATCGCACCCAGTAAGAACGTCTTACCCAAACCAAATGGGCCACTTAAATAAACGCCCTTCACATAAGTCTCCGACGTTTCGCGCCCGATCAATTGCGTGGTTAAATCAATGGCAGCCTCAAACGCCGTCATCCGCCCTGCAAATTTCTGCGAATAATCATCGAAGGTCACATCTGCTAAGTCTTTAGGTAGATTCACGACCTTGATACGATCTGCCTGTGCGGCCGCCTGGCGTTGATCAACTAATTTTGCTGTTGGCCGATAGCCGACTTCAATATCCCCATTATTCATCTGCAAAACTGGTTCATAACCGGCCGCAGAAATCGTTTCATCGTCAGAATGACCTTTTTTAATGGTCACAAATTCATAGATCGCCGCCGCAGATTTCTCGATGGTCTCTTCATGGAGTTCATCTTGATGCACCTTTAAAAAAGCCTGCACATCAGGATCGGCTAAGGCTTGATTGATCAGCTGACGATAACTCGTTGTAAATTGATTTTGTGCTAAATATTTTTTGAAAAAATCGTTGATGTTTTGCATTTATTCACCCCGTTGCTGACTCGTCTTATTCAGATTGGCTAGCTTCTGTGCAATTTGTTGGCGTTGCTTGGAATCTGTTGTCTGATTGGCCGCTGCATCTTGCGTGCCTTTTTTAAACCAATTAGGCGTGACACCCGCGGGTTGCTGACGTTTCTGCGAACGATGTTGTTGTTTGAGCGGTGCGGTTTGTTTCTGTGCCAGATATTTCAACGCAGCTTCGGGTGTTTTGATGCCTTGTTTCAACCAATCTTGCGCAAAAGTATCGATCAACGCTTGCGTTAGCGTGGTATAGCTCGACAAAACGGTGTTCAACATAATATTGATCGTCGCATCATTCAAGACGCCGCGTTGTTGCAGCTTCTTCACGTTGCGATATTCATTTTCAGCTGCATAAGATTGCTGGCGCTGTTTTGTTTCACGGAGAAAATCTGCCGGTGTTAGCTCATTGGCTCGTTTCAACAAGTCTAATTGAATTTCTGAGAAGCCTTGGACACTCGCCGGTTTCACAGATTCAGCTGGTTCATTCGTCGGCTTAGATTCAGTCGGATTTAATTGCTGATACAAAGCCAACGCCCGTTCTTCCAGCATATTGAAATTAATTTTGTTGGTTTCGAGATTGATACTACGTCCGATCAACCGGGCAATATCCGTCACCGTGAATCCATAGAATTTTTGCAAACCATAAATATCGTTTTTATGCGTCAAAATTTCTGACTCTTCGATTTGTTGACGACCGACTAACGCAATCAATGTTTCCCAATCGAAACTTGCTAATTCCGCCGGACTGATTTCGCCCACATACGCAGTCGGTTGATTGTCTTTGAACTTGGCAGCCCCCGCGTGTACTTCTGCAGGTGGTGTTAAAAGTGCGCTGGTTGATAAATGGAACACGTCTAAAAATCCAGCGGTAATTTCCTGATTTGCGTGCACGCTCACGTCCGGTAACTGAAATTCACGTTGTAGAGCCATAAACTTGGCGCGTGAAACTTTTTCGAGTAAAAAAGTGGCTAAAATTTCTTCTTGGAAAAATTTTGCTGGCGCTAATGGGGCAAACAATTGGTAAATTAAATAATCACCCAAAGTGTCATGTTGCTTGAACGTCTTCATCAGACCACAAGCTTCTAATTCCTGACGAGCATGTAAAAATGTCGGCGCATCTAAGCCCACTAAATCGAATAATCTGAAATGAGCCGATCGCTGAGAAATCAGTTGATGATCATCGACCTCGCTCCACAGCGTTAAGTAAAGTGTAAAAGCATTCGGATCTAGCAAAGGCTGGTATAGCTTAGTGAGCACGCGTTGTTTCAAGTCGCTCCAATGATCCGCGCGAACTAAAAAATAGCCAAGTTGCGGATCGATGGCTAAGTCAGCTTTCATGCTTTGAGTCACTATCTTTCTCCCTGGCCATCATTTCTTGGACCTCTTTCATAAACACATTCATATCTTTGAATTGACGATAAACACTTGCAAAGCGGATATAGGCAACATCATCCACCGCGGCTAAATATTTCATCACTAATTCACCGATATCTTCGGAACGAATTTCATTCTCGCCAGTTTGACGAATATCATGTTCGATTTTATCGACGATCTCAGTCATCTGGTCCATCGTAATCGGCCGTTTTTCTGCTGCACGAACTAGACCGCGCATAATTTTTTCACGGTTAAATTCTTCGCGAGTACCATCCTTCTTAACAACCAATAACGGTGTTTGCTCGATCCGCTCGAAGGTGGTAAACCGATAATTACAGTTCTCACATTCACGACGCCGACGGATCGCACGTCCCTCATCTGCAGGACGACTATCGACAACTTTTAACGAATTATGATGACAACGTGGACATTGCATGGCACACCCCTCATTTACAGTTCTCTTTTAATCATATTATACCCCATTGCCAAAAAGAGTGCGATGAGTTCACGCGCAAATCTACGACCCTTCCAAATAAATACCGCGTTCAAAATCGACGCGGTATTTTTAACACTATTTATTTCGGGTTGCAAGCAATTCGACAACGTCTAAGAAATTAAAAATTTTTGAAACTTATCGCTCTCCCAAAGCTCATCGAAAGTCGATTCGAGTTGGACAAGATTGCCAGAAGTATCTATGACGAAATCTGCAGCGTCCAAACGAGCCCTGCGATCCAGTTGGGAGTTGATCCGTTGCTGAGCCGCTTCGCTAGTCAAATGATCACGAGACATGACCCGCCGAACTTGCATATCAAGTGGTATGTCTGTGACTAAAACCGCATCACAGATCGATCGATAATCCGACTCCAATAATAGGGGCACATCCGCAACCACCAGCGGATATCCTTGAGCTTGATAATCGGCAATCGCCGCCAAAATTTGTTCACGGATCAACGGATGGGTCGCTGCGTTAAGTAATTCAAGCTGATGAGCGTCCGCAAAAACAATTTTACCTAGCTTCGCGCGATCCAACTCACCTGCCGACGTTAATACAGTCGTGCCAAATGCTTCGACCACTTTGGCCAGACCAGGTTGGCCTTTTTGAACAACTTGATGGGCAACTTGATCTGCATCGATCACAACGGCGCCGCGAGCAAGAAATAATTTGGCGACTGCGGTTTTACCCGTGGCAATTCCACCAGTTAATCCTAAAACTTTCGTCATCGACCTACTCCGTTTCTTGAGGGAGCTGCTGGCATTGCGGGCAAAAATGTGTGCCTCTGCCATCTAGCTTAATTTTTTGAATAATGGTTCCGCAACGCTGGCAGGGCTGACCAGCACGTCCATAAACATGGAGATCAAATTGAAATTGGCCAGAATTTCCCTGTGCATCCACGTAACTGCGGATCGTCGTGCCGCCATGTTCCACGGCCATTTGTAATTCCGCAATAATTTGGTCGTGTAACAATTCAGCTTGGGGTAATGTGAGTTGATCTGCCGGCAATAAGGGGCTAATTCGGCTTAACCACAATACCTCATCCACATAAATATTGCCTAGGCCGGTAACCGCATGCTGATCCAACAGAACCGGTTTGATCGCCTTGTGGTGTCGTTTTAAAGCCGCCAATAAACCTGTCGCAGTAAATTCCGGGCTGAACGGTTCAGGTCCTAAAGTTTTCAGGCCACCAATTTGTCCTTCGGTTCCAGTGGGAACGAGTTGCATTCGCCCAAACTTTCGCACATCTTGATACTGCAAATTCGTGCCATCCGCAAACTCAAACACCACATGGACGTGTTTATTCTCAGGTTTTGCTGTCGGACGAACGAAATATTTACCTTCCATTCGTAAATGGCTGATCATCGTCAAGTCGTGATCGAATCTAAAAAGTAAATACTTGCCACGACGATCAATTGTTTGAAGTTGCCGACCAATTAAACTTTCCACAAAAATATCCGGATCACCCACAATGATCTTGGCGTAATAAATATCGACTGTTGTAATTGTGCGCCCCTGAATTAAAGGCAACAAGGACCGACGAACGGTTTCGACTTCTGGTAATTCTGGCACGCTTAGATCTCCCTACTTTTTGACATCATACCAGGTTTTGCCATGACCACTTTCAACTACCAATGGAATATCTAGGCTGACAGCAGAATCCATGACTTCTGGTACAATTTTCTCTAGAATTGGTATTTCTTCAGTTGGCGCTTCAAAAATCAATTCATCATGCACTTGCAAGAGCATTTTAGCCTGCAGATTTTCCTTTTGCAAGCGGCTTTGCATGTTGATCATTGCCACCTTGATAATATCGGCGGCGCTTCCTTGAATTGGCGTGTTCATTGCGGTTCGTTCTGCAAATGAACGTAAATTATAATTTTTAGAATTAATTTCAGGTAAATAACGACGGCGGTGCATGATTGTCTCAACGTAACCTTGTTTCTCAGCCAAGGCAACGATGTCGTCAATATATTTCTTCACATCAGGATACTGTTCAAAATACGCCGCAATAAATGTGGCCGCTTGTTTGCGCGAGATCCCGATATTTTTCGACAAACCATAATCACTAATGCCGTAAACGATCCCGAAATTCGTGGCTTTAGCCTGACGCCGCATATCTGGGGTGACCTCACTCGGATCATCCAACCCGAAAATCTTCATCGCCGTATTCGCGTGAATATCAAACCCCCGTTTAAACGCCGCTTGCATATTTTCGTCGCCGGAAACATGTGCTAGGACGCGGAGCTCAACTTGCGAATAATCACTGGAAAAAATTTCCCAATCTGGATGACTAGGCACAAATGCCTGACGAATCTTGCGTCCTTCAGGTAACCGTACGGGAATATTTTGTAAATTAGGATCGACTGAAGATAACCGGCCAGTTTGGGTGAGCGTCTGCAAATAGCGCGTATGCACTTTATGATCAGGATGGATTACTTTCAGTAAGCCATTGATATAAGTTGACTGTAGCTTAGAAATTTGCCGATAAGTTAAAATGCGGTCGATGATCGGATGCGCACTTTGTAACTGCTCTAAAACTTCGACTGACGTTGAATAGCCGGTCTTATTTTTTTTGATAATCGGCAAATGCAATTCTTCAAACAAAACCGTTCCTAATTGCTTGGGCGAATTAATATTGAACTCGTGACCCGCATCTTCGTAGATCAAGGCCTCGATGTCAACTAAAGTTTGACTGAAGTCGGCTTGCATTTGTTTCAAACGTTGACTGTCGATCGTGATCCCAGCCAATTCCATCTGAGCCAGAACCATCGCCAATGGGGCCTCAATTTCATCATAGAGTTGATCTTGATCGTTTTCTTGGAGCTGCTTCAATAATTGTGGTCGCAATTGATAAATGGCTTGCGCTTTACGGCTTAAATGTTCGCCGAGTTCATGATAATCCGTTGGTGCGGCGCGTTTGACTCCTTTACCATAAACGTCCAGATCTGTCTGTACATCTGTATAACCATACTGCTGCGCCAACACGCCCAAATCATTACTGTTGTCATTGGTGTCGAGTAAATACGACGCTAATAACAAATCGAAGGACATATTTTCGATGGGTACCTCTAAGCGCGTCAACAAAACTTTGGTCTTTTTGCTATCAAAAACATCTTTTTCTTGCTCAGGATCGTTCAGCCATTGCGTCACTTCAGCTGTTGTTAATAAGCTGAGATCATCACTGTAATACCACTGATCCGGCGTGCCAAAAGCAAATCCGATCGGCGTTTCAACGTGATAATTGTCGCCTAAAATATCAATAACTAAACTCCGTTGCATTTTTTGCGCTAATGCGACTTCTAAATTAGCTTTGGTCAGTTCGGTAAAATTAATTTCAGGCATTTTAACTGCAGATGCTTCTTCACCTGCTGCTTGCGGTAATTTAGCCAATTTTGACTGGAAGTTCATCTGTTGATAAAACCGGATCAACGCGGCTTGATCTGGCTCTTGTCTTTTGGTATCAGTCAGTGAAACCGTCAGTGGTGCGTCTGTGTTGATGGTGGCTAATTGCTTGCTCAAAAAAGCCTGATCTTTATCGTTGATCAGATTCTCTTTCAACTTACTTTTCTTGAGTTCGTCAACATGCTCGTAAAGATTTTCCATGCTGCCATATTCATCTAGCAATTTCAGAGCCGTCTTCTCACCGACCTTTGTAACACCAGGATAATTATCCGAATTGTCGCCCATTAATCCCTTGAGATCGATAAATTGAGTCGGTGTAAGTCCTAATTTTTCTTGCAAATGTTCTGGTGTGTAGGCTTCCACATCGTTGACGCCTTTAACCGTTACTTTAACCGTCGTGTTGTCACTCGTCAGTTGGGTAAGATCTCGATCACCCGTCACGACAACCACGGGCATTTCCCCATTAGCTTCTTTTGCAAGAGTACCAATAATATCGTCGGCCTCATAATCGGCTAGTTGGTAGTGCGCGATTCCATAAGCATCGAGCAATTTATTAAAGTACGGCATCTGCTCAGATAATTCCGCCGGTGTTTTACTGCGCGTGCCTTTATAATCGTCGAACATTTTCGTCCGAAAAGTGGTTTTACCCGCATCAAAAGCAACCAACATGTGTGTCGGTTGTTCGCTCGCTAATAAGCTGTCGAGCATATTGCTAAAAGTGTATAAGGCGTTGGTGTGCAAGCCTTCCTGGTTCGTGAACCGATCCAGCGAATTGTGTAGCGCAAAAAAAGCGCGAAACGCTAAACTATTGCCATCAAGTAATAATAATTTCTCATTCTGATCCGTTTGTGCCATAACAGCCTCCATGATGTTGCGTTAAGTTCATTTTAGCAGAGAAACAGGATAAACCAAAATAAACAAGGCGAAATTTCAAGACATTCGCATCTTTGATCACACAGAACTGACTTCAAAAAAATCGACGAACCAAATTTTTTTTACCACCCAAGGCATCTTTAATCCCGTAGAACTAATGCCAAAAAAGCAACACCCCAAAAGTTCAGCACCCAAGTCGTCTTTGATCATGCAGAACTAACGCCAAAAAAGCGACACCCAAAAGTTCAGCACCCAAGTCGTCTTTGATCACGCAGAACTAACGCCAAAAAAAGCGACACCCCAAAAGTCCAGCACCCAAGTCGTCTTTAATCTCGTAGAACTAACGACACCAACAGAACGAGCCGTTAATTTCAGTCCCCCACAACTTAACTAACAAGCTACAAAAGAGACTGACAAAATACATCGCCAGTCTCTCTCATTAATCTTGAATTAACTTTTTAAATGCGTCCTCATACTTTTGAATGTCGCCTGCGCCCATAAAAACGATCACTGAGCCACTTTCATTCAATAGCCGGTCCATTTCATCTAGATGAATCACGGACCCACCATGGCTGATCTGAGCGCCTAAATCAGCACTAGAAATATCACCTTGGTGTTCACGCACGGATCCGAAGATTTCCGTTAAATAAACTTCATCCGCCAAATTTAAACTCTTTACGAAACCAGGCAACAAGGCCTTGGTCCGTGAATAAGTATGGGGTTGGAAAACCGCCACAATTTTTTTATCAGGATATTTCTGACGGGCAGCATCGATCGTTGCCTTAATTTCAGAAGGATGGTGTGCATAATCATCGATAATTGTGTATTGTTTAATATCTGTCTCGCTGAAACGGCGCTTGACGCCTTTGAAAGTCAATAACTCGGCAGTGACCTCAGCCATCGACAAGCCTTCCAAATAACTAATGCCAATAACAGCCAGACTGTTTAAAATATTATGTTGGCCAAATAAATGGATCTCAAAATGACCTAAGTTTTTCCCATCGTGCTGAACGTCAAACACAGAGCCTTTGTCCGTCCGCTTAATATTAATGGCTTGGAAATCGTCGCTATCTTTGAACCCGTAGTAATAAACCGGCACGCTTGCCTTCAGATCGCGCAAGTTAGGATCGTCACCCCACGCAAAAATTCCTTTTTTCGTCTGATTGGCTTCTGACTGAAATGCGGTCACAACGTCATTCAAATCTTGATAATAATCGGGGTGATCGAAATCAACGTTAGTCATGATCGTATAATCTGGATAATAGGCTAAGAAATGACGACGATATTCGTCAGCTTCATAAACGAAGAATTTAGCATCCATGACACCTTTACCAGTGCCATCACCGATCAAATAAGAGGTTTTAGCGACACCACTCAAAACGTGAGCCAACAACCCAGTCGTACTCGTTTTTCCGTGTGTACCAGAAACGCCAATACTCGTGTAACCCTTCAACAATTCACCGAGGAAATCGGGATAGCTGACCACCTGATCGCCTTGTGCTTTTGCAGCAACGATTTCCGGATGATTTTCTGGAAAAGCATTGCCCTTGATATAAGTCCAACCTGGTTTAACATTGTCGGCACTAAACGAATACATGGGAATTCCAGCCTGCTTCAATGGTGTCTGGGTGAATGTGAACTCATCGATGTCAGAACCCGCAACTTCATAACCAAGATCGTTTAAAATCAACGCGAGTGCGCTCATCCCTGAACCTTTGATCCCAATAAAATAAACTTTTTTATTTTCAATTGTCATTGTATTATCTCCAAAATCTAATTTCTAGCGCTTAATAATTACGCGAATAATCTTGATCAAAATCGAACGCGACGCCAACTTCACTCGTGGCGTCTAAAACAAGAATTCCATGACGTTGCGGTGCGCCGGACAAACCAAGCTCACGCGCACTACAAATCATTCCGAAACTTTCGACCCCACGTAATTTTCCTGGCCAAATCAGTTTGCCATCTGGCATCATGGCGCCAACTTTAGCGACGACTACTTTTTGACCGACGCCAACATTCGGCGCACCACAAACGATCTGCAGCTTTTCCTGGCCAAGGTCAACTTGGGCAATGTGCAAATGATCTGAGTCCGGATGTGCAACCAAGGTTTCGACTAAACCAACCACAAATTTAGGTTCGTGATCTGCCTGCAATCGATCTGAAAAGCCATTTGTTTTCAAAGCTTGATTCACTTGTTCAACTTGTTGATCATCAAGAAAGATTTGGCCGTTTCCCGTCAAGTTGTCGACGTAATTGTTGGCATTCAGTAAATTGACGCCAACCAACTGTTGATCGCTGGTACGATATATTCTGGCAACGTCACCCTTAAGCTCAACTTCTTGTTCAGCATTGGTTGCCTGCCCGGTGATCATCATCAAGACATCGCCTAAAGCTGTCGGATTGTAGCTTGAAATCAGCAATCGAAAAACTTCCTTTTTTATTAATTTTCATTATTTTCATTAACCATTCAAAAAAATAAGCATGCCCTGTCTAGAAACGATTTTCTCGTTAGGCTAGACACGCACGCTTTATATTGTATGATAGTTCAATTCATTTTTAAAGTATTACTTTGCGAAAGCTAAATTATTAATGAAATTTTCAATCTCTTGCTTCGTCTTACGATCACCATTGACAAAACGGCCAACTTCTTCGCCATCCTGGTAAGCGACAAAGCTAGGAATTCCCATGATGCCCAGCTCTTGAGCCAAACTCATGAATTTATCGCGATCCACTTCGACAAAATTAATGTCAGGGTATTCTGCATCGATCGTTGGCATTTGTGGCTTGATAAAGCGGCAATCACCACACCAAGTTGCTGTGAAGAATAACATTGTTTTATCTTTAGCGGTAATGCTGGCTAAATCTTTCTTTTCTAATTCGTCTAATTGTTTCATGTGCGTAACCTCCAGTCATAACCACTATAATAGGCTATCTTTTAGTAAGGGTCAACCAATTGATTTAAAAAAAATAGCTAGCTTTAAATTTTAATTTTAGGGTGCCTATTGTGACCGAACTTCTTTAACTTTCCCATATAAAGTGGCACATTGGTTGCTCATCTGGTCAAAACAGCGTATTCTAAAGGAGAATAGTTTTTAACATTGGGTAATGGAGGATCATACCATGGATGACACAACCAAAAAGATTATTAAATATGCTTCTTACGGATTTATTCAGGGTTTAACGATTGGGCTGACTAGCGCGTTTTGCTGGCATCGCTATATGAAACGCTTGCCAGATGAACTCCTGGCCGAAATCAAGAAATTATTTCTTCATGAAGGCCCAATTGACGGCTCATGGATCGAATCATCCCCAAGATTGACTTCATATCAGAACGAACATCATATTGTCTTCGTCGGTGGTATTACGCGCGAAGAAAACAACGAACTCATTCAGTATCAATTTATGTTTGATGCACGCACGAAAGAATTATTAGAACTCGAAAAGATCAAATAACCAACTGATCAAAAAGAACCGTTTGATTGCAGATGATGCAATCAAGCGGTTCTTTATTTTTCATACGGGACTCTTTTAACTTTGATCGGCACCTTCACCACAAATTGCACCCCATCGGTTAAGTTGCGGATTTTTTGAAAGAGCAAGATCACCCAACCGAACGCCACCACGAAGCTGATAATTTCAAAGGCGGTCAGTGATAGATAACCCACAAATTGAAAGGCGATTTCGCAGGCAACCAAAGATGCGCCTAAAATGTATGACGCCAATAAAAACTCCTTGGAAACTTGTGGCAACAACCACCTGATCCCCACAATCAAGATGATCATTAAATCCACCAGCAAGAAAGCCAAGCGATCATGCAAAACGTGGAAGTTCGCGTTGTTCGGGAAAACCCCGACTGCACCTAAATCGATGGCGGTTGCCGTCAATAACGCGCGCAACAAATTAATTTTCCAGGTGCGAGGCACGGTCTCTTGTAGGGAAACAAAGAGATAATCGATTAATGCGACCATGATCAGCGCGGAGAAAACCAACGTAAAGTTAAATTGCCAGCTGTTCTTGGCTAAATCTGTGCCGAGAAAACTCAGATTATGTTGCCACCAACGATCGCGGCCGTTATCGATCATCGAAATGATCACCCCACTAACAATTGTCACTGTGAACAAGGTGGTCAGCATCGACGAATCAATATTGATTGCGGCCAAAGCCATCGCATAATTGATCACGAAGGCAAAAATCAAAAAGATAAAACTAGAAGTGACGAGATCAAACGAAACACCCACGAAAACCTGCCCCATGAGCCACGAGATCCCCAGCAACGCCAAGCCCAGAATCAACAGAAAGGCCATGACGATCACTGGAAAGTTTCGCCAATAAATGCGATTGGAAGCCGCACTACTATTGGCGCGCCGACTTTTTACAAAAAAAGTGGTAAAAATAATCGTGCCAACGAAAATATTGGCGATGATCAGCCAACTCGCAATCGAATATTCCCCACTGATCGGCACTTGCTTGACATTTCGAAAAGTGGCAACTGCCCAAAACACGATCGTCGCAATGACGGCAGGAATCCCGGCCCACAATTCGAGTTGCCGCTGAATCTTATCTTTGTTGGGATCGATCGCCCGAATCGTTGCCGCTTCACCCTTAACCGTTAATTCCACAGCCGCATCATGTTCTAAATGCAGACTGGTCACCACGTCAGGTGGCAGTTCCAACTGATATTTCTTTTTCTGTTTCAATATTTCACCCCAAAAAGTAACCTACCCGTTTACAGCACATCGATCATTCGCCTATGAAGTTGTCTCTGTTCGATAATGTGCGTCTAGCGCGTAGATCACTTGCCCTTTTGCTGCAAACTTCTGCTCATATTCCGTTTCAATATTTATTTCTTGGCGCTCACTTTGATGTAAGTCCAGCGAGATAAAATCGAACTGCCACTGATTGGCATTCAAGCTGATCAATGAATATTCGAACAAGCCCTGATTATCCGTTTTGAAACGGAGCTGCCCATCAGCCGGTAAAACCGCATGATATTGATTGAGAAACGTTCGATAAGTTAAGCGACGTTTCGCGTGTTTGGTTTTCGGCCAGGGATCCGAGAAGTTCAAATACAGATTCTGAATTTCATTTGTTGCAAAGAAGTCGGTCAAATCGGCGCCATCGCCTAAAAATAATTGTAAATTCGGCAACTGTAATTCGAGCTGTTTTTTCAAGATCATGCCGATCGCCGGTGTCTGCAATTCCATCGCAATATAGTTGATTTCAGGATGGGCTTGCGCCATGCCGATAATAAATTGGCCCTTGCCCGAACCGATTTCGAGTTCGACTGGCAATTTTGGATCGGCAAAACGCTGCGCCCATTTGCCAGCCAAGTCGCTCGTTTCCGCCGTCGCAATCAATTCTGGATGAGCCGCGATCAATTCTGGTGCCCACGGTTTATTTCGTAAACGCATTTTTAGTTTCCCTTCTGTTTCTTCTTCAGTCTAAATGGTAAATATAATTGTGCAAAAATCAAAACAACCGCCAACCCGGCCGCAATGATTATCCAACTCCACAATTGCGCGCGGAAGCTGATCACTAGCGCGATTGCATCCACGAACCACTCGATCAATAAAACCCGACGCATCAATTTTAGAAATGAGCGTTGTTGTTGGTGATGGTCGATCGGATAAATCGAAGTCAACGCGTTGTGATCGAAGTGATGATAGAGGGGCAAAAGTTGATAGCCCGTCAAAAATAGGAACAATAAAACAATGATCAATAAAATAAGCGGTTGGTTGATCACAAAAATCAATAAAACGCCCACTAAGCAAAAGCGAAGCCAAATATTGCCATATTCTGTCCGTCTTAACAAAGCACGGCTGTATAAATATTGATAGGCTGCCGATTTCGTTCCGGCAAATTGGTGCAAGAGTGGATCCAACCATTGGCGTCGGCGAATTTTCCCGCTGATGCCGGGAATATCGACGAACAAATTATAGAACCGATCGATCACGGATTGACGTTGGCTTTCTTTATCGATGGCGGTTTGCCAGAGCAATCGTCGCGCAGGAAGTAATTTGTACAGTTGTGATTGCCCGAGAATTGTCAGACCCAGTGTCAATATCGCAAACAGCCAGCCAAGTCCATAGACACCGATCAAAATACCGATCATTGAAAATAGCCAAAAGAGGCCGGTCCATCTTTGTTTGAATTGAGGATCAAAATCATATAAT
Source organism: Lapidilactobacillus mulanensis (assembly GCF_003946215.1). Taxonomy (GTDB): domain Bacteria; phylum Bacillota; class Bacilli; order Lactobacillales; family Lactobacillaceae; genus Lapidilactobacillus; species Lapidilactobacillus mulanensis. The sequence goes on along the minus strand of NZ_RHOW01000012.1, from coordinate 3,372 downwards.
TCTGCCAACTGCAAAGATAAATGAACATCTTTTAACCGCAATAGACTGATCAAGATGAACAGCCAATTCAGCCAATCGATACGCGTGGCTCGCAATGCAAAAGGTGTCAGAATACCGACAATGGCAATGATCGCCACGAAGGGAATGGCTAAACTATAAACGCGTGCGTGATCGAAGTATTTCCGCAATTGATGCTCCGCCGGCAACAGAAAGATTTGATCCGCCGGTCGCAATAAGGTGGCCAAGTGACCGACCGACAAGCTTAATAATAACATTGGCACTAAAACTAACGGTCCCCACCAAACCGGCTGCTTGATCAGTGCCAGTCTTTGGCTATACCAGTAAGCAAGTGCGCCACCTAGAAAAATCAGGGCGATCATCAAATGGTCATTAAAGACATACTGTAAATATTTACTTTGCTTAAGCAGATGGCGACGTCGGCGAGTCGGCCATAAATCATCAAACTTATGCATCGCCATTCTCCCTCGCCATCTGCAAATAGATTTGATCAATGTTTTGTGGCTCAACGCCAAATTGCGAGGCCAACTCCGCCACGGTTCCTTGTGCGCGCACTTGACCGTGATTCAACAGAATAAAGCGGTCCGCTTGCGCTTGTGCGGTTGCCAAAACATGGGTTGTCATCAAAATAGACTTATTTTCTGCCTTCTTGGCCGCGATCAAATCCAGCAAATTATGAACGGCTAATGGATCCAGTCCGGTAAACGGCTCGTCGATGATCAGCAAATCAGCCTCGGTCATAAAGGCATTGACGATCATCACTTTTTGCTGCATCCCCTTTGAAAAATGAATCGGAAACCAGTCCAGCATCTGATCGAGTCGAAAAATCTCGAGCAACTCATTGGCTTTTTCCCACGCGACAGCCGCATCTAATTGATAGGCCATGATCGTTAGCTCTAAATGTTCTTTCAAGGTCAATTCTGGATATAAAATCGGTGTTTCAGGAACGAAGGCAATTTGTTGGCGATAATGAATCGCATCTTGGGTCAAGTTCTGATCATTTAACGCGATCGTGCCACTTTGCGGGCGCAATAGTCCTAGAATATGTTTGATCGTCGTCGATTTCCCGGCGCCGTTCAAGCCGATCAGACCCACGACTTCGCCATCGGCAACTTCGAAACTAACGTTGTCTAAAATTTTCAGGTGTTGATAACCACCAGTTAGATTTTCAACTTTTAACATGAGCAATCCTTTCGAGTGACGGACCGTGAACATTTCGGAGTTGTGATCGGCGCTAGTCATTTCAAACTCGCTTTGAAATTTTCGACGAGTTTTTTTGGCTAGCAAGCCTGATTTATCATCATCCGTGTCACTCATGATTTCGTTTTTGTTTACAATACCATTTCATTGTATAATGATAACATGGATCGCACTAGTATGAGTATAACAATTGAGGGTGAATTTAATGGATGATTGTGTTTTTTGTAAAATAATTAAGGGTGATATTCCGAGTATTAAAGTTTTCGAAGATGATGATGTGCTGGCGTTTCTCGATATTTCGCAGACCACGCCAGGACACACGCTGTTAGTGCCTAAGCAGCACGTTCAAGATATCTTCGACTACGATACCGATTTGGCGACGCGTGTCTTCGATCACGTACCGATGATCGCACGTGGGTTACGCGCGGCATTTCCAGAGATGAAGGGTTTGAATATCTGCAATAATAATGGTGCAGTTGCTTATCAATCCGTGCTGCATTCCCATATTCATTTCATCCCCCGCTATTCCGACGCCGATGATTTCAGCATTCACTTCGGTGATCACACGAACCAATATACGACAGCACAATTACAAGCGATCGGTGCTAAAATCAAGCAACAATTGGAGGTCAATTAATTAATGAGTAAACATACATTTGGACATGGGTTACTTTTAGGCGCGGTGTTAGGAACAGCTTATGTATTCTTGACTAGTAAAAAAACCGGTCCGCAACGGCAACACGAGGTCAATAACTACGTCAACGATTTAACCTCTGAAACCAAGAGTGCCGCCAAGAATGTCAAAGAGTTCCAAAAAGCACTTAAAAATCTCAAAAACGAAATCGAACTTACCTTGAAGCCAACGGTCAGTTCAATTCAACACGATCTCACCGAATTTCAAATTGATACAGAACCACGCCTGAACCGGATCAAATCAATGACAGATAAGTTTCAGGAATGATCTGGAAACTCAAAAAATTAATTTTTATGCATTTGCGACTTATTCGTGTTTTAAGTATGAATATTTAACTGGCAAGTCGTGAAGGTTCTGTTAAATTTCCCGTGAGCGTTTTATTTATTAATAAAATGTGTTATATTACTAAGGTTAAGTCATGTAGAAAAACTAATAGGATGTGGATTGGATATAATGAAGAACTCTATGAAAAAGCTTGTCCTTGCAGCAGCCAGCTTGGTTGCAGTTGTAACGTTAGCAGGTTGCAGCAGTAAAACTGTTGTTTCCATGAAGGGCGGCAAGATCACCCAAGACGAATACTACAAGGAAATGAAGAAGTCGACTTCTGGCCAATCAACCTTGCAAACAATGATCATCACCAAAGCCTTGGAAGATCAATATGGCAGTAAAGTTGCTAAGTCTAAAGTCACTAAAGAATTTAATACATTCAAGAAAGAATACGGCTCTAACTTCTCATCTGTCCTTGCAAGCAATAGTCTGACTGCTAGCCAGTTGAAAGACAACATCAGAACTAACATGCTGACTGAAGCAGCTTTGAAGGATAGCAAGAAGATCACTGCGAAGAAGTTAGCCGCACAGTGGAAAACTTACGAACCAAAAGTTGAAGTACAATATATTTTGACTAAGACTAAGGCTGAAGGCGAAGCAGTTATCAAAGAATTAGATGCTGCCGAAAATACCACAGCAAACTTTGGTAAAGTTGCCAAAGAAAAGTCAACCGATACAACGACGAAAGACAATCAAGGCAAATTAGGTACAACCTTTGATGATACGGATACTTCTCTTAACTCTGATTTCAAGACCGCTGCCTTCAAACTGAAGACTGGCGAATATACGAAAGCTCCTGTTAAGACGAGTGATGGTTATCAAGTGATCCGGATGATCAAGAACCCTGGTAAGGGCAAACAATCTGATCATACTGCTGCATTGAAGACGCGTATCTACAATACATGGTTATCTGATTCAACTGTTATGCAAAAAGTTTTGGCTAAGGTCATCAAGAAAGCTAACGTTGATATTAAAGATAGCGATTTGAAGGATGTTCTTTCTAGCTACACAAGTTCATCAAGCAGCTCAAACTAATTGAGACTTTTAAAAAGCAAAACGCTTAGGCGTGGCTATACTCCTACTTAAGTAGACAAGCAAATAATCAAAGCTTGTACACTTAGGAAGGAGTTTTT